>NZ_CAJMXD010000021.1:0-17076 GCF_905219685.1 Barnesiella sp. CU968 | reverse complement strand
CCTCTATGTAAAATAGAAAACAAGACCAAGCGGACATAAACACAAAAGAGGCGGGATTCATGAATCCCGCCTCTTTTGTGTTTATGTAATTTAGAAGATATTTTCAGTAATCACTTGCAGTCGCTCATCGGACAACGTGGCTTGATTTGCTTAAAGAAGTCATTTCCTTTGTTGTCAACAAGTATGAATGCAGGGAAATCCTCAACCTCGATCTTCCAGATAGCCTCCATGCCAAGTTCCGGATATTCAAGACACTCTACGCTCTTGATGGAATTTTTGGCAAGTATAGCCGCCGGACCTCCTATTGAGCCGAGATAGAAGCCGCCGTGCTTGTGGCAGGCGTCTGTAACCTGCTGGCTGCGGTTGCCTTTCGCAATCATCACCATGGAGCCGCCTGCAGCCTGGAACTGATCCACATAAGAGTCCATACGGCCGGCAGTAGTCGGACCGAACGAACCGGAAGCCATTCCTTCCGGTTTCTTGGCGGGACCGGCGTAATAAATGGGATGATCCTTGAGATACTGTGGCATCGGCTCGCCGGCGTCAAGACGCTCTTTGATCTTCGCATGCGCGATGTCGCGACCTACGATTATCGTGCCCTTAAGAGAAAGACGTGTAGACACCGGATATTTGTCAAGTTCTGCAAGAATCTCCGGCATCGGACGGTTAAGGTCTATCTTCACGACCTCGCCTTCACCGGCGTTTCTCATCTCCTCCGGAATAAGTTCGCCCGGGAATTCATCAAGTTTCTCGATCCAGAGACCGTCCTTGTTGATTTTTGCCTTCACATTGCGGTCGGCGGAGCAGCTTACACCCATGCCTACAGGGCAGGAAGCACCGTGACGCGGCATACGGATAACGCGTATGTCGTGTGCGAAATATTTGCCGCCGAACTGTGCACCGAGACCGAGACAGTGTGCCGCTTCGAGAAGTTCCTTCTCAAGCTCGACATCGCGGAAGGCGTGCCCGTATTCATTACCCTCGGTGGGAAGATTGTCATAATATTTTACAGAAGCTTTCTTGACCGCGGCAAGGTTAGCTTCGGCAGATGTGCCGCCGATCACGAAAGCGATATGATATGGAGGGCACGCGGCTGTGCCGAGAGTCTTCATCTTCTCGATAAGGAAAGGCACAAGTGTCTTCTTGTTGAGGATAGCCTTTGTTTCCTGATAGAGATAGGTCTTGTTGGCTGAACCGCCACCCTTAGCCACGAAAAGGAAGTTGTATTCCATACCTTCGCAGGCATGGATCTCGATCTGGGCGGGAAGGTTGCATCCGGTGTTCACCTCGTCATACATATTGAGAGGGGCGTTCTGCGAATAACGCAGATTATTCTCGGTATATGTCTTGTAGACACCCTCGGAAATCTTCTCCTCATCATCGCAGCCTGTCCACACCTGCTGACCCTTGTAACCGGAGCAGATGGATGTGCCGGTATCCTGACAGAAAGGAAGAACGCCCTTGGCTGCCACTTCAGCGTTGCGCAGCATGGTCAATGCCACATATTTGTCGTTTTCAGACGCCTCGGGATCATGAAGGATCTTCGCCACCATCTCGTTGTGTTCACGGCGAAGCATGAACGAGCAGTTGTGTGAAGCCACATTTGCCAGAATTGTCAGAGCCTCGGGATCCACCACAAGCATATCGTGGCCTTTCCAGTTCTCCACTTTAACATGATCTTTGGTTACGAGCTGATACTCGGTTGTGTCCGGACCAAGCGGGAACATTTCCTGATAATGAAAAGGTTTTGTTGCCATTATTTTAGTTTTTGGTTAAATCGTAAGTAACTGGGGTGCCCACCCCGGATAATCCACATGCGAAGTTAACACATTAATTGCGATTTGACAAAAAAATCGCACGCAATAATCCTGACCGCGCAATCTGAACGCCGTCATGTGTGCAAAAAAAGTTAACAATGGCGCGTGATGTTGTTTCTAAGCCGTTTTTTCATTAATTTTGTAGTCAGGAACCGTTTGTTTTTATAACGATTCCCGTGCTTCCCAGAGGTCTTTAATGGTTGTTTTTTCGGTTTTAATCGGTCACACAGTCCGCTATGCTGCCTCCCCCGACTCGTAAAAAACACCACTAAAAATCACCTCAACGAATCTCTCAATCAAATTTAAACGGTTTATCAGACTTCTAAATTTTCTGTACCCAAAATGAAATTTCGCATATATATATATATACTGATGGCGGTTATTATCGCTATTGCGGGTTTTGACACAATCGAATCTCAGGCAGCTAAGAAACGGACAAAAGCCGGAACGACCCAGACCTCTTCCAGGAAAAGCAAAAAAAAACGCAAAACCAAAAGGAAAAAGCGCAAATCAAGAAAGAAAAGATACACCCGAAGAGTTACAAAGCCCACGGCGCCAAAGCCTGAACAACCCTCCAACGACTCTCTGACACTTGCCGTCAACGAGCGTCTGCTCCAATGGATTCCCGAGAAACTGAACCCCGGAGGACTGAGGGTGAACAGTGTGAAACCTGACCGCATGTCGAAAATCGCGAGACTGAGTCTAAACGAGAATTTCACATACCTTCCGGTTACACGTGAACTCATAGACTCCCTTGCTTTTCACGCCAAGGCGGCTCTTCCTGATTCCATTTCGGATTATAACGTCACACTCAACGTAGGCACTAAATCTCTCGCCTATTTCATCACCAAGGTCGATAAACTCCCCGAAAAATTCAGAAAGAATCCCCCCTTTGTAGTAGAAGCGAATCCTTTTGTCCACGCCGACAAGGGACTGGAGAACGACATAATAGCCCTGTGGCATTCTCACGGACGATATTTCAAACCAGGGTCCGGAGCCTGGACCTGGCAGCGTCCCTTCCTTTTCCAGTCGGTAGAAGACACCTATACGATGAGCTATGTACTCCCATATTTAGTGCCGATGCTTGAAAACGCCGGAGCATACGTCATGCTTCCCCGTGAACGCGATGTAAACAGACACGAGGTGATTGTTGACAATGACACCAACGATGAAGGGCAGATATTCTCCCAGCCATATTATAAAGAGATGACCGGCACGAAGCCTTGGGTGACTGGTGACCTTGACGGATTCATATATGACCTGCCCGATTTCCGTGACACCGAGAATCCTTTCGAAAACGGGACATACCGTCAGACCACCACTGTGACCGGAGGCAAACAGTCTGTTGCCGCCTGGTATGCAGACATACCTGAAGATGGCGAATATGCAGTCTACGTGAGCTACAAATCCTTCCCCAACTCGACGGAAGACGCCCACTATACGGTCAACTACTCCGGAGGCACCAAGGAGTTTCGCGTAAACCAGACCATGGGCGGAGGCACATGGATCTATCTCGGCACGTTCCCCCTCACAAAAGGCTATAGCGACACTGAGCCGATAGTCACCCTGACCAACCTCTCCGAAAAAGGGGAAGGGATGGTTATCACAGCCGATGCCGTAAAAATCGGTGGCGGCATGGGCAACATAGCCCGCTCCGACCGCCGCTCCGATATCTACTATGATCCCTCCACCCCCGAAGTCTCCACAGACACAGCCTCGACTCCGACTGCCACATCCGATGATGATTCCAAAACCGGATCAGGAACAAATTCTCTTTCAGGTCAGAACCGTGCCGAGCCGGAAGGAGAAGAAGAGAGTGATACTGACCCAACTGAAGAAGAGGAAGATGAAGTTGACGAAACTGACGAAGTCAATGACGAAACAGAGGAATCAGAGGAAACTCCCGACGCAAGACCGGCAGACACATCAGTGCCTGCGGAACCGATGACCCCCTCCGCCCCAAAAACAGTGCCGACATTCCGCACCTCAGGAATGCCTCGCTTTCTTGAAGGCGCGCGCTACTGGCTCCAGTGGGCTGGCTTCCCCGAACCGGTATATGCGCCATATCACGGCTCCGATGACTACAAAGACGACTATACATCTCGCGGAAACTGGGTGAACTACCTCGCCGGAGGCTCGCGTGTTCTTCCGAATCGAGAAGGTCTCAACATACCTGTAGACATGGCCTTCGCCCTCCACAGCGATGCCGGCAAAAGAGCCGACGACTCTTTCGTGGGCACACTTGGCATATACTTCACGCAGAACGGCGACTCATACCGCGACGGGACTCCGCGCATAAACTCCCGTATGCTAACCGACCTGATAATGCGTCAGATAACCAACGACATACGCCGCCAGTACGAACCTTCGTGGACACGCAGGTCAATGTGGGACAAATCATATGTAGAGGCGAGAGTGCCGGAGGTTCCGACTACACTTATAGAGCTTATGAGCCATCAGAATTTCGCTGATATGATGTATGGACTCGACCCCTCTTTCAAATTCACGGTAGGGCGCGCCATTTACAAAGGTATCGCGAGATTCCTCTCGGAGCGTAAAGACAGAGAGCTGGTAATACAACCGCTTCCCGTAAAAGATTTCGCTATAACCCGCGAGAAGAAAAACCATTACAGACTAAGCTGGCAACCCACGCCGGATCCGCTCGAAGAGACAGCAATGCCTGACAAATACGTGATTCTCGCACGCAATCAGGGTGAACTGGGCTTCCACAAGATCGGAGAGACATCCAAGACTCATTACGACCTCAAGGTAGCCGACAACGAGATTCACAGTTTCCGCATAGTTGCCCTCAATAAGGGTGGTCTCGCATTCCCGTCGGAGACTCTCTCCCTGCGCGAGGCACCCGGAGATAAGACTCCTGTCCTGATAATCAACGGATTCACCCGCATCAGCGCTCCGGCAAACTTCAAAGACGGCAACAACGCCGGATTCAGTGCCGACAAGGATTTCGGAGTGCCCTATATAAAAGATATTTCTTTCACAGGCTATCAGACCGAGTTCAACCGAAACACCGGAAATGCATTCGGCCACAGCGGCTCCAACTTCACCACCCAGATCATCGCCGGCAACACATTCGATTATCCGGCGGTACACGGCGAAGCGATAGCGAACGCAGGTCATGGATTCGTTTCCTCAAGCGTGGGAGCTGTGGAATCAGGAGCCGTAAAGCTGTCCGGCTACAAGAACATAGACCTTATACTCGGCAAACAGAAAGCCGGTATCGTCGGCAATGGCAAGAGTGGCGTGCGATTCAAGACATTCACCCCGGAACTTGAGCGACAGCTGAGCGTATTCACCAATGAAGGGGGCAACCTATTTATCAGCGGTGAGAATGTGGTGTCTGACATCTTCTCCTTCCGATATGGTCCGGAAGACAGACATTTTGCGGAAGTCGTGCTTGGAGTCGTACCGGCGGAAGCTCCCGAAGGCGGTCTGACAGAGACCCGCTCCGGCAAGCTTCTGTCATCCGACGGAAAGACGGTAAAATACTCCAGCACCCTCAACGAAGACTGCTACATCGTGCAGAGTCCTGACATTCTTGCCCCAGCGCCCGGTGTTAACGCCAGAGAAATCTTCTCTTTCAGCGACACTGCGCGCCCGGCAGGTTATGTCATTAACCGGGGACGAAGCCGTAACATGATTCTCTCAATTCCTCTCGAGGCAATTACCGAGAGCTACGCCCGCGACAGGATAATGGCAGATTTCCTCAGATAACCGACCGCTTCCGAGTCGGAGGTAAAAACATTTCAGTCAACTTAGAGAAAAAGACATGAACATCATACGATTCACCACTGTAAACGACCTGCGCGAAGAGATTTTTCGCGCTCCGCTCGAGCAATACGTACTCGTACAGCTTGACGACAGAGAGATCGAACTGGATCCCTTGTGCATCCACCGTTATACCGAAATCGCTTCGGAGATAGACTCGACACTAACATATTCCTACTACCGGGAACGCAACGAAGACGGGACACTGCTTCTTCACCCGGTAAATGACTATCAGCCGGGATCGGTGCGCGATGATTTCGACTTCGGTCCGCTCGTGCTTCTCAACGCCGCGGATGTTCTCTCGGCGACAGAGGATTTCACCCGCGAGGAATCCGACATGCTCGATGGCGGATGGTATGCCTTGCGTCTTAGAATCACCATTGGCAAGATGATGGCAATGATTCCGGAATATCTCTACACCGCCACACGCACCGACTACCGCAAAAGCGGTGAGAAACAGCATGACTATGTAGACCCGAAAAACCGCGCCTACCAGTTGCAGATGGAGAAAACTCTGACCGACCATCTCCGCCAGATCGACGGGCTTGTGACTCCTGGAAACACCAAAGTTGATTACGACGCGGAAGAGTTTCCTGTCGAGGCTTCTGTTGTCATACCTGTAAGAAACCGTGTGTCCACGGTTATGGACGCTGTAAACTCAGCGTTGTCGCAGAAATGCGATTTTAAATTCAACGTTATAGTCGTTGACAACGAATCGACCGACGGGACACTCGAGCTGCTTGAAGCAGTCGAAGATCCCCGCCTGAAGCTCATAAAGGTATCGGCAGATGAAAACCTCGGCATAGGAGGCTGCTGGAACCGCGCCCTCCTTTCCGAACATTGCGGACGATTTGCAGTGCAACTTGACTCCGATGACCTCTACAACTCGCATGATGTGCTCAAGACGATAGTAAGCAGGTTTCGCAGCGGCAACTTCGGCATGGTAGTGGGAAGCTACATGATGGTGGATTTCAACGGCAACCCGATACCGCCGGGACTCATAAGCCATGAAGAATGGACAGACTCGAACGGACCGAACAACGCATTGCGGATAAACGGATTCGGTGCACCGCGCGCTTTCTTCACTCCGGTGGCAAGAGGCATACTCTTTCCCAACGTCAGCTATGGAGAGGATTATGCCATGGCATTGAGAATAAGCCGGGAATACGGCATAGGAAGGATCTACGAGCCGCTCTATCTCTGCCGTCGGTGGGAGGGAAACTCCGATGCCTCCCTGTCAATAGAAAAAACGAACGCCAACAACAATTACAAGGATTGTCTGCGATCCATAGAACTTATGGCACGCGTACGGCAGAACATGCAGAGCCGCCCTATGCCAGGTCTGCCTCTTCCCGATCTCGGCGCACTTATGAATCCCGAAAACGATCCCGACGCATCCTGGGACGATGACGATGATTTTGACGAATTCGACGAATTCGACGGAGACGATTCCGATCTGCCGTTTTAAGAAAACTTTTATTGTCAAGCACTAACCTGACGACATATGCAGCCATTGTCTATCGAACATATCAACAGTCTTATTGAGTCGCAACTCATGTCCTGGCACGAAGCCAAGCGTAATTTCGACAGACTCATGGAGATTGAGAGGAAACCGCTTCAATTAGGCGATTTCCACATAGCAGCACAACTTAACCCTGCCCGCATACGCTCCACAGGAGCTGCAGTCGACAAGGCGTCTGTGGCAGCACGGGTCTGTTTCCTCTGCAAAGAAAACAGACCCGCCATGCAGATGTCGGGCGAATGGCCGACTCCCGAATGGGAACTGCTCGTCAATCCATATCCCATACTGCCGGTGCATTTCACGATAGCGGCAAAAAAACATATACCACAGGAACGCATACCACTTGAAATGGCGATGATGGCAGAATATGCACCCCCGCTGGTCTTCTTCTTCAACGGAGCAAAAGCCGGAGCTTCAGCTCCGGATCACCTGCACTGTCAGGCGATGCTCAGATCCGAATTGCCGATAACGGCACTTGCCGAGAGGTATCATCCCGTTGAAAGGGCAGGATGGATGAGCAGCGAAGAATACGGACTGCACCTCCCGTTCAACTTCATGAGTGCCGTGATAAAAGGGGACATGGCAGGTCTGGAACATCTTGCCCTGACCGAATCTGCTTTCGGCATAGACTCTGAAACCGGAGAAAAGGACAACGAGCTTGTGAATGCTTTCTTCTGGATATCAGACAGCGGTTATCTGAGAATAGTCGTCGTGCCCAGACGCGCTCACCGCCCTTCCCTGTATTTCCTGCCTGAAGGGGAACGCTTCGTCATAAGCCCCGGAGCCGTCGACATTGCCGGATTGCTGATAGTGCCACGCAAAGAGGATTTCGACAGGCTGACTCCCGAAACTGCCGCCCGCATATATTCGGAAACTGCATTCTCAGGATCATTGCCTAAAGAGATCATAAACCATTTCCTCCCCGGCTCACACTCGTAACAACATAGAACAACCGGTCATGAACACTACCGACAGAACTCCCCCCACACACCCGGAAGGGAAAAGATCTCCCTGGCTATGGATTCCGACAACCTATATGGCAGAGGGACTCCCCTATTTTGCCGTCAACACACTGACCGTGCTGATGTATCACAACATGGGGATAGGACTTGCGGATATGGCTTTCTTCACAGGCTGGCTTTATCTGCCATGGGTTATAAAACCGTTCTGGAGTCCATTTGTGGATCTGATAAAAACGAAACGGGGATGGACCATAGCCATGCAGTTTCTTATGGCATTCTCGCTTGGTGCAGTCGGTCTGTTTCTCCCCTCGTCTTTCTTTTTCACCGCTACCCTCATACTTTTCTGGCTGACCGCCTTCTTCTCCGCCACACACGACATCGCAGCCGACGGCTACTACATGATCGAGCTTTCCGCCCATGACCAGGCTGCATTCGTAGGTGTGCGCTCCACTTTCTTCCGCATTGCATCAGTAATCGGACAGGGAGGTCTTGTGATGCTCGCCGGCTATCTTGAACAGACCCGAGGAAGCGTTTCCGAGGCTTGGTCGCTGGTGTTTATGCTGTTAGGGGTGATTTTTCTGCTGACTGCGTTGTATCATACCCGCTTCATGCCCCGCTCAGGTGAAGACCGCCCTATGCCGGGGGTGACACCCTCCACAATAATGCGCGATTTCGCACGCACATTCGTCACGTTCTTCCGCAAACCTGACATAGTGCCGGCTCTTCTGTTCATGCTTTTCTACAGATTGCCCGAAGCGATGTGTCTCAAGCTGGTGCAGCCCTTCCTTGTTTCTCCACGTGAAGAGGGAGGTCTGGCACTTTCTACTTCAGAAGTAGGATTTGTAAACGGAACCGTAGGTGTGGTCGCGCTTCTTGCCGGAGGCATACTCGGCGGTATCGCCATATCGCGCGGCGGATTGAAAAAATGGCTATGGCCAATGGCTCTCTCTCTTACACTTCCCTGCGTGTTCTATTGCGGTCTGGCTATGTGGCAGCCGGAGAATTTCTCGCTCATATGCGCCGCCATATTCACCGAACAGTTCGGATACGGATTCGGATTTACGGCATTCATGCTCTACCTCATATATTTTAGCCGGGGTGAAAGCAAAACATCCCACTATGCATTCTGCACTGCATTCATGGCATTGGGGATGATGCTGCCGGGAATGGCGGCAGGCTGGCTGCACGATATCTTCTCCGGAATTGACATATACGGAGACGGCACACCGCAGGGATACGTGAATTTCTTCTGGCTGGTGATGCTCTGCTGCACAGCTACATTCGCTGTCTGTCTCGGAGTGAGAATAGAACCCGGTTTCGGTAAAAAACAGGAAAAAGTATCGTGAAAAGAATATCGCGCATATCGTCAATGCTGCTTCTGCCCGCAATACTGCTGGCGGCATGGCTTCTGTCTGGGTGTTCCCCGGCTCGCCACGTGCCGGAGGGTAAATATCTGCTTGACGATGTAAAAATAAACCTAAACGACTCCACAGGAAGGCTCGACCAGCAGCAGCTGATGACCTATGTGCGAATGCAGCCCAACCACAAGATGCTGTGGGCTACCAAATTCCGTCTCGGCATCTACAACATGAGCGGCAACGATTCCACGAAATGGTGGAACAGATGGGTACGCAAACTCGGAGAGGCGCCTGTGATATTCGATTCAACAGCCACCATGACCGATGCCGGACAGCTCCGCAAGGCGATGGTTAACGCCGGATTCCTTGATGCGTCTGTGTCGGTAGACACTTTCGCCGACCGCAATAAGCGCAAGATGAAAGTGGAATACAACCTGCATGCCGGTATGCCTCACATCATACGATCGGTATACTATGAGTTTCCCAACGACACCCTCCGCTCACTGATAATGAAGGATTCCGCCCGTTTCACCGTCAGACCCGGCGATCCGCTCGACATATCACTGCTCGAGACCCAGCGTGAACTGCTGACAACGAGAATGCGCAGCAATGGTTATTACGCATTCGGGAAAGAATTCATAACCTTTAACGCCGACACAACCGAAGGGTCACACGATGTGGACCTCACGATGACAGTAAAACCCGCTTACCCATCCGACTCTCCAAACCATCTGATAGACACTCACAAAGAATACATCGTAAGAAATGTCTATTACATCATAGACTATGACCCCGGGGTCACAGAGGATTTCCGTCATTATCAGGCAGCAGACACCGTGAACTATAAAGATATAACCATTCTCTACGGTAACAAACGATATCTGCGTCCAAGCTTACTTTACGACAACTGTTTCATCCGTAGCGGAGAGGCATACAACCTGCATGATGTCAACAACACTTACACGGCACTCGGCAGGCTTACGATACTCAAATTCATCAATATCCGTTTCATTCCCGCGGGGAATTTCAATAATTTCGGACTTCTTGACGCGTATATTCTTCTCACCCGTGGTAAAAGTCAGAGTTTCTCGGCTGAACTTGAAGGCACAAACTCCGAAGGTGACCTCGGTGTAGCAGCAGGTGTCAGCTATTCCCACAGAAACATCGGCAAGGGTTCGGAAACTCTCACGGCAAAACTTCGCGGAGCTTACGAATCACTCAGCGGGAACCTCAGCGGACTCATACATGACCGCTATCTTGAACTCGGCGCGGAAGCAGGTGTTAACTTTCCTAAATTCAAGGCTCCATTCCTCCGTGAGAGTTTCAAACGCCGCATCAAGGCGACAACCGAACTGAACGTGTCGATGAATTATCAGGAGAGACCGGAATACACCCGCATCATCTCCACTGCCGGATGGAGCTACAAATGGTCGGAACGCTTCAACCGCAACCGGCACACATTCACCCCGATAGACATCAACTACGTGTATCTGCCGGAAAGCACCAACGATTTCCTCGACGAGATTGCCCCCGACAACCCCCTTCTCCGCTACAGCTACGAAGACCACTTCATAATGAGAATGGGCTATAGCTTCTACCACAGCAATAAACGCCACGAGACTCCATGGAGCCGGTCATTCCAGAAAAACATATACACTGTAAGGGTCAACGCCGAAGTTGCAGGCAACTTCCTTTTCGCGCTCAGCAGCATACTAAGTCACCGCTCCGATTTCCACAGCCAACCCTACAAAATGTTCGGCATCCATTATTCACAATATGCCAAAATCGACGGTGACTTCTCTTTCCTGCATCTCTTTGACACCCGTAACTCCCTTGCTTGCAGATTCGGAGCGGGTGTAGGCGTGCCATACGGCAACTCGGCGGTGCTTCCGTTCGAGAAACGCTTCTACGGAGGTGGAGCCAACGGTGTGCGCGGCTGGGATGTCAGAACTCTCGGACCCGGACGCTACCCGGGCACAAACTCGGTGAGCGATTTCATCAACCAGTGCGGCGATATCCGCCTTGACCTGAGTGTGGAATACCGTGCCAAACTATTCTGGATTCTGGAAGGCGCGCTTTTCGTAGATGCCGGGAATATATGGACAATCCGCAATTATCCCAACCAGCCCGGAGGAATGTTCAGGTTTAATTCGTTTTATAAGGAGATAGCAGCCGCATATGGTGTCGGTCTGCGCCTTGACTTCAACTATTTCTTACTCCGCTTCGATATGGGAATGAAAGCTCACAACCCCGCTTTGGGACAGGAACCATGGCCTCTGATTCATCCGGACTGGCACCGCGACCGCTCCTTCCATTTTTCCATAGGCTATCCTTTCTGAGCCGGCTTACCCCAATCGACATAAAAACAGACCCAAATGAAAAAATTAGTGATTTTCGACCTTGACGGCACTCTTCTAAACACCATCGCAGACCTCGGCAATGCCTGCAACTACGCTTTGCGCACTCTCGGTTTCCCGGAGCATGCGCTGCCGACATATCGCTATATGGTAGGCAACGGCGTCAGGAAACTCATAGAACGCGCCGTGCCGGATGCCGACGAGGAAACCGTGGAACGTCTTCTGTCGCTCTTCCGCGAATACTACGGAGAACACGCAACAGACCACACATCTCCCTATGAAGGAATTCGCGATATGCTTGTAAAACTGCATGAAAACGGTGTGGCATTGGCTGTGGCAACCAATAAATACCAGGCGGCTGTAGACAGGATAATTCCACACTTCTTCCCCGATATACCATTTGTGGCTGTGATGGGACAAGTGGAAGACCGCCCTGTGAAGCCGGATCCGTCGATTGTGTTCGCAATCCTCAACAAATACCCCACACCCAAAGCGGATGTGCTATATGTAGGCGATTCTGCTGTGGATATGGAAACGGCACGGAGGGCATGTATCGAATCAGTCGGTGTCACCTGGGGATTCCGCCCCGTTTCCGAACTTCGCGGTGCATACGCGGACCATATAGTGTCGGCAACCACGGAAATACTCTCGATAGCAGGTATGCCGCAATAACATATAACGTATCTGAAAAGAATCAAAAGCCATGACTTACTCACAAAAATTCTTCAATTCGGCAAATGAGTCAAACCCGGAGGGTGAACTCGCCGTCAATATCCTGGTGGGCAATATTATCGAGATAGCCACAGCTCACGCCAACATGCTCGGAATCGGAAATCCGGCAATGGCACATCTTGGCGCGGGTTGGGTGCTTTCGCGCCTGACCATCGAGATGACACGTTATCCGAAGTGCAACACCTCATATGTTCTGAAGACATGGGTCGAAAACTGGAACAGACATTTCTCCACACGCGATTTCTCAGTAGAGGATGAAGCGGGAAACATTCTGGGATACGCACGGTCGGTATGGATGGTGCTTGACATGACCACCCACGATAATTTCGGTCTTGCACACCTCTCTCTGCCGGATGAATCGGTATACGAAGAACCCTGCCCCATAGCTCCTCAGGCAAAACATACGGAAATTCTCCCTTATCTTACTTCGGAAAGCAATGCTAACCCCAAGGCATTGAAAGCAAACGTTCCTGATGCTGAATATACCTTCAAATACAACGACATCGATTTCTACCGCCATGTCAATACCGTGAGATACATAACGATACTGCTCAACCGCTACTCTCTCGAAGAGTTCGACAGAAATTTCGTGAACCGGCTTGAGTTGTCGTTTCTGCATGAGGGAAGCTTCGGCGACACCGTAAGCATATTGCGACATAACTCCTCCCCTCTCGACTCGGCGTTCTCTCTTGTATCGCACAAGACAGGCAGACCTGTGATATTCGCCAGACTTACACTGGCTCCACGCTGACAGATGTCACCTGTCAGTGAAAAGTCTGCACTTGATGTGCACGTCGGAGAGCGTAAATTTGCATCATATAGTAATATTATCATTTGCTTATGTGCAGCCATTCTCATGAACACCACTGCTGCGGACATACTCACGCGCAGAATCATATTCTTCATGGAAAGAACGACATTCTTTCCATCTACAAAGCCGAAATATTCTCCGCTCTGCTGCTTGTTGTGACACTGATTATCGAACACTGCGGTGTGCTTCGGCGAATTTCCGAAGCCGCCGGATGCGCTGTGTCGATTCCGGAGATAATCCTCTACGCCATCGCACTCATTCCTGTGGGTCTGCCTATACTACGAGAATCTTGGGAGATGTGGAGGAAAGGACGCTTCATGAATGAATTCACGCTGATGGTCGCGGCGGCTGTCGGTGCGTTCATAATCGGGGAATATCCCGAGGGGGTTGCGGTGCTGCTCTTCTATTCATTCGGTGAAAAGATGGAAGATACAGCCTCCGACGATGTCAGACAACGCATCAGGGCTCTTTTAGGGCGACTGCCGGAGGAAGCCACAGTCAGACTTGACGGCAAACTGAAGAAAGCCAGTCCTAAGAATCTCCAGCCCGGGTCAGTGCTCTTCGTGCGCCCCGGCGAAAGAGTGGCTATAGACTCCATTCTCCTCGGCGAGAAGGATGTAGAATTCGACACCTCCGCCATAACCGGAGAATCCGTTCCACGCTCATTCCGCCCGGGAGAGGAGATTTCATCCGGCATGATACCGGTGGATCAGGCTGTGGATGTCAGAACCCTGCGGTCATTCTCAGATTCCTCAATGAGCCGGATAATGAAAATGATAGAAGAGGCGCAGGCTTCCAAGTCACCGACTGAAAACCTGCTCCGCAGAATCACAAGGTGGTACACTCCGGTGGTCTTCTCTCTCGCTTTGCTTCTCTTCTTCACGCCATGGCTCATAGATGCGGTATTGGGCAACCCGTTCGAATGGATGAAATGGCTGCGCCGCTCGCTCGTGTTTCTGGTATGTTCCTGCCCTTGTGCGTTAGTTGTGAGCATACCGCTCAGCTACTTCGCCTCATTGGGGAATGCCTCTCGACGCGGCATCCTCTTCAAGGGTTCGAAATATGTTGACAGCATGAGAAACATAGACACGGTTGTCTTTGATAAGACCGGCACGCTTACCACCGGCAAGTTTCACGTTTCGTCAATAAGCGCGGCTGACGGAACTGAGCCGTCCATGCTGCTTTCAGTGGCTGCGTCACTTGATGCGGAATCCGGTCATCCTCTTGCGGAAGCCATACTGTCGAAAGCTCGTGCCGAAAGAATCGAGACAGCCGAGGCGGAGAATATAAGGACAGTATCACACGGCATTACCGGAATCATCGGTGGAAAGATGGCTGCGGCGGGATCCCGCACGCTCATGAGACGACTCGGCATAGCTGTGCCGGAATCTCATACAGACGCATCGGAAATATGTGTATCACTTGACAACAGTTACATAGGCTCCATATATCTGCTCGACACAATCAAGCCGGAAGCAGCAGAAGCCATACGCCGGCTTCACTCTCTCGGTGTGAAATCAGTGGAGATTCTCTCCGGTGACAGAGAAGAGGCTGTAAAGCGTGTTGCCCGTGAGACAGGCGCTGATTCATATCATGCGGCTCTTCTTCCCGAAGATAAAAAGGATATTATAACGGAGATGACGCGTAAAGGTAACAAAGTGGCGTTTTCCGGAGACGGAATAAACGATGCCCCGGCAATAGCAGCAGCTGATGTCGGCATTGCCATGGGCACACTTGGAACAGACATGGCAATGGAAAGCAGCGACATAGTCATTGCCGGTGACAACCTGGAGAAAATTCCGGAAGCGATCTCACTCGCACGCAAAGTAAGGCGTGTAATTTTGGAAAACGTCACATTCGCCATAGGTGTGAAAGCGCTTGTCATGCTCCTCGGAGCTTTCGGCATAGCCTCCCTTTGGGCGGCTGTTTTTGCCGATACCGGTGTAACTCTGCTCACCATCATCTGGACCCTGCTCCGCCTTCGCAAATAAATCCGGATTATTTACGTTTACAATACATATGGATATGTCTATTGACAATAGAATGCAATCCCACGGTGTACGCCCAACGGCTGTACGCAACCTGATATTGTCTGTTCTCGACAATGCCACTCATCCGATATCCGCACTCGACATAGAGACAAGTCTCGATACAGTAGACAGATCCTCAATCACCCGCGCCCTGTCACTTTTCGTTGAGAAAGGGCTGATACACATCATCGATGACGGCAGCAGTTCCGCAAAATACGAAGTCTGCCGTGCCACGCATACACACACAGGAAACGATGCAGGTTTTCCTTCCCATGAAGACCTGCACGTTCATTTCCGTTGCACAGGCTGCGGCAAGACCTACTGCCTCCCCTCGCCCATTCCCTCCATTACGCTTCCCTCCGGCTTTATCCCCGCAACAGCAAACTACATCATCACAGGCACCTGCCCCGACTGCCGCCCACGCTAAAACCATCTAAGAACGCTTCATGCAAAAAATCAGAACGGATCCGGGGAGTAGATTCTTCCCGGATCCGCACATATTGTTTAGTTGTCTGCTATATTATCAGATGATTCCCTGAGCCATCATTGCGTCTGCAACCTTAAGGAAGCCGGCGATGTTGGCACCCTTCATATAGTTGATGTAGCCGTCCGGCTGCTTGCCATGCTCCACACAAGCCTCATGGATGTCGTGCATGATCTGGTGAAGTTTCTCATCAACCTGTTGCTCGGTCCACTGGATGTGTTCTGCATCCTGAGTCATCTCAAGACCTGAAACAGCTACGCCGCCGGCGTTGACAGCCTTGCCGGGACCATAAGGAATCTTATTCTCGATGAATGTATCGATAGCCTCGGGGGTGCAACCCATGTTCGAAACCTCAGCCACGAGAAGAACGTTGTTTGCCACAAGTTTCTTCGCATCCTCTCCATTAAGTTCGTTCTGGGTGGCGCAGGGAAGAGCGATGTCTACTTTCTGCTCCCAGGGTTTCCTACCTGCGAAGAATGTTGAACCAGGGAATTTGTCGGCATAAGGAGCAACGATGTCATTGCCGGAAGCGCGGAGTTCAAGCATATACTCGATTTTCTCCGCGTCAAGACCTGCGGGGTCATAGATATATCCGTCGGGACCGGAGATAGTCACGACCTTGCCGCCGAGCTGGGTTGCCTTTGTGGCAGCACCCCACGCCACGTTGCCGAAACCGGAGATGGCGATAGTCTTACCCTTGATGTCTGTGCCGAGGTCAGCAAGCATCTGAACTGTATAATAGAGAGCACCGAAACCTGTTGCCTCGGGACGGATGCGGCTGCCGCCGAATGAAAGTCCCTTGCCTGTGAATGTACCTGTGTTCTCGCGTGCGAGTTTCTTATACATGCCATACATATAGCCGACTTCGCGACCGCCAACACCTATGTCGCCTGCGGGAACATCACGGTCAGGACCGAGGTTGCGCCAAAGCTCGAGGATAAACGCCTGGCAGAAACGCATGATCTCAGCATCGCTCTTGCCACGGGGGCTGAAGTCTGAACCGCCCTTGCCGCCACCCATCGGAAGTGTGGTGAGCGCATTCTTGAAAGTCTGCTCGAAACCGAGGAACTTAAGGATTGAAAGGTTCACGGAAGCGTGGAAACGGATACCACCCTTGTAGGGACCTATGGCGTTGTTGAACTGTACGCGATAGCCGATATTGTTCTGAACCTCACCCTTGTCGTCAACCCAGGACACACGGAAAGTGAAGATAC
>NZ_CAJMXD010000020.1:0-17672 GCF_905219685.1 Barnesiella sp. CU968 | reverse complement strand
GAATATAGATGCGCTTTATATCAAATGCGGCGCGGCACTTGCATCTCCGGCAACCTTCAATGCCATCCGTGAGGCAGTGAAAGAATTTAAGAAAACCGGAAAGAAGGTCTATGCATATGGAGATGTCTATACGCTCGGCACATATTATGTAGCATCTGTATCGGATAAAATTTTTCTGAATCCCTATGGAGAGATAGCCATTCAGGGTCTCGGTTCCACATCGATGTATCTTAAAGGACTTTTCGATAAGCTGGGTGTGGAGTTTCAGGTCGTTAAGGTCGGAACATTCAAATCGGCAGTTGAGCCTTATATCTCGACACAGATGAGTGAACCCGCCAGAGCACAGCTTGACACGTTGTTTTCCACAATGTGGGATTTTATGAAAGACGGCATCTGCGACAACAGAAAAAAACTGTCCGGATCCGAAATCGATTCGTTGGTTAATAATGGACTGATGTTTTCTACTGCGGAATTCGCTGCCGAATCAGGTTTCGTAGATGAGGTTGTATATGAAAGAGTGATGGATGAAAGGCTTGCAAAGCTTATTGATGTAGACAAAAAGAAACTGAATTTTGTCTCTCCGTCGACACTCATAGGTCAGTTGCCTTGGACTGACGCTTATTCCAGTAAAAACAATATCGCAGTGCTGTATGCCACAGGTGAGATTGTGGACGGGGCATCTACCGGAATCAACTATCAGAAACTTGTGCCCATTATCACGCAACTTGCAGATGATGACAAGATCAAGGGTCTCGTGCTTCGTGTCAATTCTCCCGGAGGTTCCGCATTCGGCAGTGACCAGATAGGTGAGGCACTGGATTATTTTCAGTCAAAGAAAAAACCGCTTGCGGTCTCGATGGGAGATTATGCGGCTTCCGGCGGTTACTGGATTTCGTGTGGGGCGGACAGGATTTTTGCTGATCCTTTGACAATTACCGGTTCAATCGGCATTTTTGGACTTATTCCTAATGTGAAGGGACTTTCAGATAAGCTGGGAATTAATCCTCAGTCTGTCTCAACCAATCCTGCCGCAGATTTTCCGACATTGTTCACTCCGATGGATGAAAAGCAGTTGTCGATAATGCAGAAATATGTCGAGACCGGTTATGACCGCTTCATCAAGCGGGTTGCAACCGGACGCAAGATGACTGAGGCAAAAGTGCGTCAGATTGCGGAAGGACGTGTCTGGAATGCAATGAAGGCTAAGGAAATAGGACTTGTTGATGAACTCGGTTCTCTTAAGGATGCAATTGAGTGGACGGCGAAAAAGGCTGACATCTACAGCAAATACGATGTATCCGTATATCCTGTTTACGAACCTTCGTTCTGGGATGTGATCTCTATGGGTGACATCGAGGCTGTTAGAATGATGAAAGCTGTTTCGGACGGTGATTTTGATGAGGCTGGAATGCATATTGCAATGAAAATCCTTTCTCGCAGCCGCATATTGGCGCGTATGCCGGAATTTGAAGTGACTTTGGGAAATTGATAATTTCTATATAATGTCAGCTGTAGGCACTGTATTGACATGACACCTGAGACAAAAACGAAAATATTAAAATATATTCTTACTCCGTTATCATGGATATACGGGAGTGTCACCGCTGTGCGTAACTGGATGTTTGACAACAGAATTCTGCCTCAGGAAGAATTTGGTGTTCCCATTGTCAGTGTAGGCAATCTTACGGTAGGCGGCACAGGCAAGACGCCCCATACGGAATATATTGTCGGTATGCTGGCGATGGATTACAATACTGCTGTGTTAAGTCGCGGATACAAGCGCAAGACAAAAGGATTTATTCTTGCGAATTCCAACAGTACACCCGACAGTGTGGGTGACGAGCCACTGCAGATTTATCGTAAGTTCGGCTCGCGTGTTAAAGTGGCTGTTTGCGAAGATCGACGCAGGGGGATACGCGAAATGATCAAACAGTTTCCCAATATAGAACTTATCGTTCTTGATGATGCGTTCCAACATAGGTATGTCAAGCCGAAAGTATCTGTCTTGCTTATGGATTACAGCCGCCCCGTATATAACGATCATCTGCTTCCGCTGGGCAGGCTGAGGGAAAGCGTCCATCAGGTAAACAGGGCGGATATGGTCATTGTGACTAAGTGTCCGCAAGATATCATGCCTCTTGACTTCCGGCTTGTTCAGAAGAATCTTGATCTGATGAAATTTCAGAAGCTTTATTTCTCACGTTATACTTATGGGGGATTATTGCCGGTTTTCCCGGATGACGAGCCATATCAGGCATCATTGGGAGATTTTACAAAAAACGACACGGTTCTTTTGCTGACAGGCATTGCAAACCCTCGCGGTTTTGTTCGGCATTTCAAGAATTATCCATTCAAAATGAAAGTCTGTCATTTCCCTGATCATCATAATTTCTCAAGAGATGATCTTGAAAGTATACGGACGAAGTTTGACTCCCTTTCTGGTGAACGTAAAATAATACTGACAACCGAGAAAGATGCTGTCAGACTT
The DNA here is from genome assembly GCF_905219685.1 of Barnesiella sp. CU968. Classification (NCBI taxonomy): domain Bacteria; kingdom Pseudomonadati; phylum Bacteroidota; class Bacteroidia; order Bacteroidales; family Barnesiellaceae; genus Barnesiella; species Barnesiella sp. CU968. The sequence continues at coordinate 15,184 of NZ_CAJMXD010000020.1, read as the reverse complement.
GCCTATAATCCGTATTTCCCTACGCGTCTAAAGCAGATCTGTTACTTCATACCGATTGCTGTAAAAATGGTCAATGGACTCGACAGCTCGGATTTTATCACGGATTTGAAGAAGTCTATTGATTCTATTTCCGATTGATACTTTTTCGTTAGAAATTGTTGTGTATATCGGAGGGTTTCTATTTTTCTGGGTCTCAGCCCGGAATTTATCAAGGGTCAGGAAGTAGAAGGCAACTGGAGGCTGTATGAAAACAGTCAGAAAATCAAACGTAATTTCAATTATTATTTAAACATATATAACCCTAAATCGAAAACAAATGGAAAAATCGTATTTGGAGAAAATAAAAGAAACAGCTGATTATATTCGTAAAGAGGTTGGAACTCTTCCCAAAATAGGAGTAATACTCGGCACAGGTCTTGGAGACCTTGTCAATCATATTGAGATTGTCAAGGAGATAGACTATCATGTAATACCCAATTTCCCTGTTTCTACAGTTGAGGGACATTCAGGAAAACTTATATTCGGAAATCTCGGAGGCAAATATATCATGGCAATGCAGGGACGTTTCCATTACTATGAGGGATACGACATGAAAGAGGTGACTTTCCCTGTAAGAGTAATGAAGGAGATAGGAGTGGATACATTGTTTGTCAGCAATGCAGCCGGAGGTATGAACAAAGAGTTTAAGGTGGGAGATGTAATGGTTATCACAGACCATATCAACCTTTTCCCGGAAAATCCGCTCAGAGGAAAGAATTACAATGAACTCGGTCCGCGTTTCCCAGCAATGACAGAGGCTTATTCACTTGCTCTTGTGAACATGGCTGATGATATAGCACGCGAGCAGGGCATACGTCTTATGCATGGTGTGTATGTCGGCACGCCCGGTCCTACGTTCGAGACTCCGGCAGAATACGAGTATTTCCGTATTATAGGCGGTGACGCAGTGGGTATGTCTACCGTGCCTGAGGTTATTGTCGCAAACCATGCGGGGATGAAAGTTTTTGGAGTTTCTGTGATTACAGACCTTGGAGGCAAAGATATCAAGGAAGTGCCCACACACGAGGAAGTGCAGAAGGCGGCGGTAAAGGCTCAGCCTGTGATGACCACTGTAATTAAAGAGATGCTTGCAAGGATCTGATGGAAAATCGGAATACAGAAATATCAAGCATTGGCGAGTTCGGGTTGATTGACCGTCTTACCAAAGATTTCCCGCTTAGAAATGACTCTTCGAAAAAAGGAGTGGGTGACGATGCCGCTGTGTTGTCGTATGGCGATAAAGAGGTTCTGGTCACAACAGATCTTCTTCTCGAAGGGATTCATTTCGATTTGCGCTATGTTCCATTGAAGCATCTTGGCTATAAATCCGCAATCGTAAATTTCAGTGACATTTACGCAATGAACGGAACTCCCAGACAAATTACTGTGAGTCTCGGTGTATCAAGCCGTTTTACAGTGGAACATATAGAAGAATTGTATTTTGGAATCCGACTGGCATGCGAAATTTACGGAGTTGATCTTGTCGGAGGAGACACATCGGCTTCTGTCACAGGTCTTGTGATCAGTGTCACGTGTCTCGGTGAATCTTCGAAAGAAGACATTGTCTATCGCAATGGTGCCAAAGAGACCGACTTAATCTGTGTAAGTGGTGACCTTGGGGCTGCCTATATGGGGCTACAATTGCTTGAACGGGAAAACAGAGTAGCTGCCGGCGCAAAAGAGGGTGAGTCTTTTCAGCCTGATTTCTCAGGCAAGGAGTATATTCTCGAAAGACAGTTGAAGCCTGAAGCCCGCAAGGATGTCATATCTATGTTGAAGGAAAAAGGAATCAGACCGACTGCCATGATGGATGTCAGCGACGGTCTTTCATCTGAACTTCTTCACATATGCAAAGCCTCCGGTGTTGGTTGCCGGATATATGAGGACAAGGTTCCGATTGATTATCAGACAGCTGTTATGGCTGAAGAATTGAGCATGAATCTTGTCATGACAGCCATGAACGGAGGAGAGGACTACGAGCTTCTTTTTACTGTGCCTCTTACTGAACATGACAAAATCAAGGATTTGAAAGGAATCAGCATGATAGGGTATGTGACCAAACCTGAACTTGGAGCTGCAATGGTGACACGTGACGGAGCCGAGTTGCCTATCACTGCCCAAGGGTGGAATGCCTTTACAAAGTGATTTTCAGACTTGGTTGTTAAATTGCACTGGCAAAATGCATGAATCGGGGATATCGTTGACATTATATCTCCGATTCATTATTTTTATCATATGTTAAAGGTAATTTAACAGAGAAGATTATTCAATTAAGTTAATAAATGCTATTTTTGCATTTCGATTGGGAGACCGCATGAAATACGGATACTTTCAGTTGTTGATTAATAAAGTGCTGTTGATTACAGCAAATAGACATAATAAATTTCAACCAGATTATGGAAGAAACAGTAAACATCCGGGAGCTCAACGACCTCATAGCTTCCAAGAGTAATTTTGTGAGCATGATCCGCACCGGCATGGATCGCAGGATCGTAGGACAGAAACATCTTGTGGACTCATTATTGATAGCTCTTCTTTGTAATGGGCACGTACTTCTCGAAGGTGTGCCCGGTCTCGCAAAGACATTGGCAATCAAAACTCTTGCGAGTCTGGTTTCCGCAAAATACAGCAGAGTCCAGTTTACTCCGGATTTACTCCCGGCAGATGTCGTGGGTACTCTTATATACAGTGTGAAGAAAGAAACTTTCGAAGTGAAGAAAGGACCTATCTTTGCTAATTTCGTTCTTGCCGACGAAATTAACCGTGCTCCCGCCAAAGTGCAGAGTGCCCTTCTTGAGGCTATGCAGGAAAGGCAGGTAACAATTGGCGATGATACATTCAAGCTTCCTGATCCATTCCTTGTAATGGCTACCCAGAACCCGATCGAGCAGGAAGGCACATATCCTCTTCCCGAGGCTCAGGTTGACCGTTTCCTTCTCAAAGTGGTGATCGGCTATCCGAACAAAGAGGAGGAGAAAGCCATCATCCGTCAGAATATCAGAGGCGAACAGACACCGGTCAATCCTGTGATAGATCCGCGTGAGATCATAGAAGTCCAGAAGATTGTAGAAAAAATCTATCTTGATGAAAAGATCGAGAATTATATTGTGGATATAGTGTTTGCCACACGTCAGCCCTCTAAATTCGGACTTAATGACCTTCAGGGAATTATATCCTTCGGTGCTTCTCCACGTGCGTCCATAAGCCTTGCTCTGGCATCACGCGCATATGCATTCCTGCAGGGTCGTGGATATGTTATTCCTGAGGACGTGCGAGCTGTGTGTCATGATGTTTTGCGTCACAGAATTGGTCTTACCTATGAGGCGGAGGCAAACAATATCGGCACAGATGAAGTTATAACTGATATACTCGACAAAGTCGCAGTGCCCTGATAAGCCTTTGACACATTCTTCACAAAACCATTTTGAATGGAAGCTAACGAACTCTTAAAGAAAATCCGGAAAATTGAAATCAAAACCCGGGGACTCAGCCAGAATATTTTCGCAGGAGAGTATCACAGTGCCTTCAAGGGACGTGGAATGATATTCTCGGAAGTCAGAGAATATCAGCCGGGAGATGATATCCGTGATATCGACTGGAATGTGACTGCCCGTCATAATAAACCGTATGTCAAGGTTTATGAAGAGGAGCGTGAACTTACCGTCATGTTGTTGGTTGATGTGAGCGGAAGCCGTAATTTCGGTGCCTGTGGTGAGATCAAGAAAGAAAGGATGGCAGAGATCGNTGCCACCCTCGCTTTCTCTTCAATACAGAATAATGATAAAGTAGGAGTTATATTCTTCAGTGACAAGATTGAAAAATTCATACCTCCAAAGAAGGGTAAGAAACATATACTGCTTATAATTCGTGAGATAATCAACTTCGAACCAGAAAGTAGCGGCACGAACATAGATGTGGCACTCCAGTTTATGACAAATGCCATTAAAAAAAGGTGCTCGGCTTTTCTGATCAGTGACTTTATTGATGATCATGATTATTTCAAAAGTATGTCGATCGCAAACAGAAAGCATGATCTTGCGTCAATACAGGTATATGACCGACGCGATGCAGAAATGCCGGATGTGGGTCTTGTCCGTGTCCGGGATCTTGAACGAGGCACAGACCGTTGGCTCGACACCTCTTCATCGTCTGCGAGGAAGGCTTATGCCAAGGCATGGTATGAGCGTCAGCAACGTCTCGCGTCTGTTACCGCCCGCAGTGGTGTTGATCTTGCATCCGTAACTACTGACGAAGACTTCGTAAAAGCGTTGTTGGGATTATTCAGAAGACGCGGTTCGAGATAATCGAATAAATGGAATTTATAGATTCATTTTTATCCAGATGCTACAAAAAAAGACAATATTGGCGTTGACATTGGTGCTGATGGCGGTTTTTCCGCTGTCGGCATCCCGTACACTTGTCACTGCCAGACTCGATTCCGCGATTCTTATGATGGGACGTATGACCCACATGAGGGTATCTGTGGATCAGAATAAAGATGCCAAAGGCGTTTTCCCTCTGTTTTATCAGATGAAGGAAAACGGTATTGTAGGTGTGTGTGGCGATAGTGTTGAGCTTCGTGCTCCGGTTAAGTCGGATACATCTGAAAAGGGAGGAATGCTTCATATTGAATATACAATTCCGGTTCAGGCATTCGATTCCGGTTATTATCAGCTTCCGGAAATAGCGTTTGTTGTCGGACGAGACACAGCCTTCTCCAACAAACTTGCCTTGAAGGTCGTTCCGGTTGTAGTAGATGCGAATACTCCAATTTATGATTATGCGAATGTCGCTGATCCCGAAGACAAGTCAATATTTGATGCCGTCCCTGATTGGGTTCTGGATTATTGGTGGGTCATATTGTTGGTTGTTGTTGCTGTGGCGGCATTTCTGTATGTATGGATGAAATATAAGAAAGAGGGTTCCATATTAGGTAAGAAACCGGAACCTACTCCGTATGAAGTCGCTGTGTCAGCCTTGCGAGAACTTAAAGATAAGAAACTTTGGGAGCAGGGCATGGAAAAGGAGTACTTTACCGAACTTACGGATGTATTGAGAGTGTATCTTTTCGGACGATTTGGTATTAACGCTATGGAAATGACGTCTCGTCAGATTCTTGGCGCGCTTAAGAACAACAAGGAGACTCGGGACAAGCGTGATTATATACGGCAGATACTAAACATGGCGGATTTTGTGAAATTCGCGAAAGTGCGTCCTTTGCCGGATGACAATATAGCATCATTTGAAAATGCATTGAAATTTGTAGAAGAGACCAAACCTCTTCCACCGGCTGATGATGAGCAATCTCCGGAAACCAATCAGAATCAAAACGATAATTCAAAGAAAAAGAATAAGAAAAAAACTGAAAGAAAGGAGGTGAGTCGTGATGTTTAAGCATCCTGCACTGCTGCTGTTGTTTCTGATATATATACCTTTTGTAGCGTGGTATATATGGAAATGGCGAAATTCGAGTCCATCGATGGGAGTCTCGACCACTTCTGCGTTTTCAGGTATCCGTACGTCATGGAAAGTCTGGCTGATGCATCTCTGCTTTGCTCTGCAGCTTGTCGCGATTGGCGGGTTGATTGTTGCCTTGGCTCGGCCTCAGACACACGATTCGCAGCGTACATCCAGAGTTAAGGGTACTGATATAGTGCTGGCACTTGACATATCAAGCTCGATGCTTGCCACAGATCTTGCCCCTACACGGTTCGATGCAGCCAAAGATGTGGCACGTAAATTCGTAAGCCAACGTGTTGATGACAATATCGGTTTTGTCGTTTTTTCTGGAGAAAGTTTGTCGCTGATGCCTTTGACAAATGACAAACCGGCTCTGATTAATGCAATAAGTGGCGTTAAGACAGGATTGTTGAATGACGGTACTGCAATCGGAGATGGTCTGTCAAGTGCGATAAACCGTCTGACGTCAGGTAAAGCCAAGTCAAAAAGTATAATCCTTCTTACGGACGGAACAAATAATGCTGGTGATGTGGCTCCAGCCACAGCAGCGCGCATAGCGAAGGAAAAAGGGATAAAAGTCTACACTATAGGTGTCGGTACCAACGGTACAATTCAGATAACGGATCCCTACGGATTCTCGACTACCACGATGGAAACAAAAATTGATGAGACTGCCCTCAAAAATATAGCAGATATAACGAATGGAAAATATTTCAGGGCTACTGATTCAAGAATGTTGCGCGAGGTTTTCAATGAAATTGACGCACTTGAGAAAACTACTCTTGATGTCAATAAATTCACACAGACTGAAGAAAACTTTATGCCGTGGGTTCTTGCAGCTATTTGTGCTGTGGTACTGCAACTTCTGATAAGATATACTTTACTTCGCAGAATTCCTTGATTAATACAATATAGAGATGTTTAGTTTCGCATATCCAAAAATACTGTTTCTTTTGTTACTTGTACCGCTGTTCGTGCTCTTGTATGCATGGGCGCGTTTTACAAGGAACAGGAAGCTGAAGAAATTCGGCAAAAAAGACTCCATTTCCGCTCTGATGCCGGATGTGTCTCCTTATAAGCCGCCAATCAAGATTACTCTTCAGATGATTGCTCTTGCTTTTATTATAATTGCATTTGCAAGACCCTGGGGAGGCATAAAGGATCAGAAGACCACGAAGGAAGGCATCGAGGTCATTATTGCGATGGATGCATCCAATTCGATGCTTGCTTCAGCAACCGACGATCCTCAGGGTCCAGACAGGATGCGAACTGCCAAGATGACTCTTGAAAAACTTATAAATCGTCTGGACAATGATAGGGTAGGTTTGATTATGTATGCCGGCTCCGCCTATACGCTCATTCCGGTTACCAATGATTATGTATCTGCCAAGATGTTTCTTAATTCAATCGATCCCTCCCAAATCGCGGATCAGGGAACAAATATAACCGCAGCTCTTGACATGGCTTCTGCATCATTCAGCGAAGATAAGAATATCGGCAAAGCTGTGATTCTAATAACGGATGCTGAAGAACTCGATGACAGTGAAAGCGTTATGACTGCGGCGAAGACTGCTGCTAAGAATGACATTCAGATTGATGTTGTCGGAGTCGGCAGTTCAACTCCGGTTCCGCTAAATGTCAATGGTCAGCCTCTGATTGATGAGCAGAGTGGCGAAACTGTAAGGACAGCGCTTAATGAAGATCTCGCTGCCGATATTGCTAAAGCGGGGAAGGGTATATATGTGAATGCATCAAACAAGGATGCGCTTACTGAGCTTGACAAACAGCTTGATACTCTTAAGAAATCCGCGTTTGAGTCAAGTCTTTACGCACAGCACGATGAATTATTTCCGATCTTTGCATGGCTGGCTATATTGTGTATTGTACTTGATATTTTTGTGCTTGACCGTAAAATCGGCTGGCTTGACAGATTTACTTTCTTTTATAAGGAGGATAAGAAAAAATGAAGACTACGTTGAATTATATAGCCCCGCTGTTGTTTATGGTTTTATCTGCTTTTTCTCTTTCTGTAAACGCACAGTCAGTGAGAGAAGAGCGTAAGTTGATCAGTGAGGGGAACAAGCTCTTTACGGAAAGAAAATACGCGGAAGCTGCAAAAAAATATGAGCAGGCGTTAGGTGTCAATTCTTTGTCGGCTGTCAGCCGCTATAATCTGGGACTTGCCCAGATCAAACAGGTTACCAACCCTCAGGATACCACACCTAAAAGCAAGTCTCTACTTGATGGTGCCAGAAAGAATCTCGGAGCCGTGGCTTCCTTGGCAAAAGATAAACCTGGACTCGCATCAAAAGCCAATTACAATCTTGGAAATCTTGAGTATAATACGAAGGAGTATAAAAATGCCATAGAGTATTATAAGCAAGCCCTTAGAATCAATCCGGGAGACGAGTCTGCAAGGAAAAATCTGCGAATTGCCCAGAAACAAATGCAGAATCAAGATAAGAATAAAGATCAAAACGAGCAGAACAAGGACCAGAACAAGGACCAGAATAAAGACCAGAATAAAGACCAGCAGAATAATAACAAAGACGATAAAAAGGAGAACGACAAGAATAACAGCATAAGCCAGCAGACAGCAAACCAGATTTTGCAGGCGATGGACAATAAAGAGAATCAGACGCGTGCAAGAGTGAACCGGGCTAACAAGGGGGAGAAATCAAATGCGTCAGGAGGATCGAGAAAGAAATGGTGATATGAAAACAGAAGTGTGGCGCCGACACATATTCAGGTATACCGTGATTGTTTCAGCATTGATTGTTGGAATGCTGTCTGCCAATGCTAAAAATCATGAAGATCTGTTTGTCAGATGTTCGATTGATCNGTCATCGTTTTATAGTCATGAATGTGTCTGTGCTACGATGTGGCTGTATACCCCTTATTCTGATATTGCATTTGTAAACGAGGTTGAATCGCCGCATCTTAAAACCGGAGAGTTTTCATATATCTCAAGGGTGCAGAATTTTCATAAGTCTCACAGGGAAAAAGTTGACGGGAAATTGTATTATGCGTTTCCGCTTGCATCGTTTGTGTTTGCGATGAATGATGCAGGTAAGTATACAATGCAGTCTGGAAAATTCGAAATAGGAATAAATTTCCCTGTCGTATATGAAGATCCGTTTTTTGGAAAAGTAAGAACTGCCGAGACGAGATCTTGCATTGTGGATATGAAGCCTGTAGACTTTAAAGTTAAATCTTTGCCTGCTGCGAAAGATACGGTTGCATTTTCAGGTGCAGTCGGAAAATTCAGTGTAAGCACAGTTGTTCCGCGTGGCGACATAATAGTGAATGAAGAGGCGAGCATTATTGTTATTGTGAAAGGAAGAGGGCTGTTGGGTTCTGACATTCTACCTGAATATCGTGATGCATTCGGAGAAGGAAACAAACTGAAATCTATTTCTGAGCAACTTAATACATATTTTGATGGAGAGTCGATTGTTTCAGAGCTTGAACTCGAATGTGAGTTTGTGCCTACGGATATCAGGAATTGCCGGATAGGTGCAGTCAGATTCGGTTATTTCAACCCGGAAACCAAGAGATTCGAAGTGGCGGAGTCCGAGCCTGTAGATATTGATGTAAAGTCTTCAGCAGTGAAAGTCGAACCAGTGTATATTTAAACAATTCTTATGTTAAGGAAAACGAGCATATTGCTTATGATGCTGCTGATGTCGGCACTTTCGTCATTGGCAGGGTCTGTGCGTCTTTACGAGAGTCCGGCGCGAGGTAAGCGGTCCATAGAGGTGGGAGACATGTTTTACATATATGTCGAGGTCAGCGATATCAATGGCAGACCGGAGATTCCTTCAAACATCGGTGGCGCGAAGGTTATGTATTTCGATCATACGGGTCAATCATCGCGGATGTCAAATGTAAATGGTCAGGTAACACAATCGACCAGCAATACATGGACTGTCACGCTCCGTGCTCAGAAAGAAGGCACATATTCATTCGGACCGATTACCGTGGGCGGAGTGAAGAGTAACCAGCTCAGATATACGATCGGTGCTCGGGGCACAGGTACAAACAATCCAGCTGGAGGAAAGAATCCGGATAATTCCGCTTCTTCCGGAAACACATCCGACAAACCTAAATTTATAGGTAAGGGTGACGGCAACCTATTTATGAGAGCGAGTGTATCGGAATCGAATGTCTACGAGCAGCAGGCACTTGTATATACGGTAAAATTATATACAACATATGACGCTATCAAATTTATAGGAGCCACTGCCGCACCCAAGTTCGACGGATTCGTTGTCGAAGAATCAAAAGCTGTTTCAAGTTCACTGGATTATGAGACTCTGGATGGAAAGACATACGCGACAGCAGTGATTGCAAGATATATAATATTCCCTCAGATGACTGGGCAGTTGAAGGTTATTGGAAACACATATACTGTTTCTGTTGATCAACGTGAGTATTATCATGATCCTTTCTGGGGAAATATGGCAGTGAATTCACCTTTGCAGCTGAATGTGAGTCCGAATGATCTTACTGTAAATGTCAAAGCTCTCCCATCTCCTAAGCCAGCTGATTTTTCAGGTGGTGTAGGTAAATTCACAATCGCATCGCAGTTGAAATCCAATAATTTCAAAACAAATCAGGCAGCCTCGATTGAATATATCGTTACCGGTTCTGGCAATCTCAAATATATTCAATTGCCGGATCTTTCAACCTCTTTTCCTCCTCAGCTTGAAGTTTATACACCCAAGACAGATGTGAAAGCAAATGTCGGTTCATCAAATGTCTCTGGTTCCGTTTCATTTGATTATTCTTTTATGCCGCTTGAAGAGGGTGATTTTAAAATACCTTCTGTAAGCCTCGTGTATTTTAATCCTGAAACGGGTAAATATGAGACATCGACTTCAAAAGAATATAATATCATAGTCGGAAAAGGAAAGGCCTCCGGCAAATCACAGACCAACACGAGGCTTAAATTTGATTCAGGTCTACAGAAAGTTACTTTCGAAAAACTTTCAAAAGATCATAGTCCCGACATATATAAGTTCAGCTACTGGTTATGGTACATCATACCGTTTGTGTCATTGATAATCTCAGTTATTGCGTACAGAAACTATCTTAAGTCGCATGCGGACATGGCTGCCTTTAACAGCCGTCGCGCGAATAAACTTGCACGCCGCAGGCTTAGGAAGGCGGCAGCTGCAATGAAGTCTGACAATTCAGAAACCTTTTACGATGAGCTTCTCATTGCATTGTGGGGTTATTTGGGCGATAAGCTTAAGATGCCGACTTCCGAACTTATGAGAGACAACATCAAGACAGTGCTGGAAACCGAGGGTATACCCGAAGACAATATTTCAGAGCTGCTTGATATTCTTGACAGGAGCGAATTTGCAAAATACTCGCCTGCGTCCGGTAAAGCAGGGATGTCTGAACTTTATGACAATGCGATAGAGGCAATAAACAAACTTGAAAAATCTTTTAAGGCAGTCAAATTAAAATGAATTATAGGATAATGTTTTTTATAGCGTCGGTATTATTGATGCTTCCTTTGAGTGTTATGGCGGACAATTCGCTTGAAAGTGCGGAGAAAGCATACAATGAAGGGAAATTTGCCGAGGCGTCTGCTATTTATGGCAAAATTTCGCAGGAACACGGAGTTTCCGCATCTTTGTTGGCAAATATGGGTAACGCGTATGCAAAGGCTGGAGATTACGGACAAGCATTTCTGTGTTATGAACGGAGTCTTTATCTTGATCCCTCGTCTAATGAGGTCAGGAATAACCGCGCATATATTCTTTCAAAGATAGAAGATGGCAACAAAGCCAATGCCAAAGGCAAAAATATATCTGTAGTTGCAGATGAACCGTCATTCTTCTCGCGGGTGAAACGATATGTCACATACAGTCATACGTCAGACACATGGGCGGTATGGGGCGCAGTTTCCTTTGTCCTGCTCTGTGGTTGCATTGCATTGTATATATTCCGCACGGAAGTACTGTTGCGTAAAATCGGTTTCTTTGGCGGATTGTCTCTGCTGGTATTGTGTGTTGTCTTTATGACATTCTCATTTGCATCGGCAAAAGCATGTCAGTCTCATGACCGTGGTGTTATCACCGGCTTCAAGGTGGTATTGCTTACCGAGCCTTTTTCATCTGCAAAAGCTGTTGGAACCCCGCTTGAACGGGGCACCCCACTTGATATTCTTGAGTCAGAAAACAGTCAGGATGGCACCATCGAATGGTATAAGGTCCGTCTGAATTCAGAGTTTGCCGGGTGGATTCAGGCATCGGATTTCGAAGTGATTTGACGCAGATGGAAGACAGATTAAAAAACGATGTTTTATAACACTTTAAATTTGTGGCGATACTCTTTGTTAAAATGAATTAAATTTCATAACTTAGCAAAACAATAATATCGATTACTAATATTTATTAATAGGAATAATAATCAAAAATACAGAAACCATGAGCAAGACAATCACATTCAACGAGCTCCGCAGACTCAAAGACAGTCTGCCAGATGGCTCGACCCATCGTATCGCAGATGAACTCAATGTCACCGTTCAGACAGTTCGCAATTATTTCGGGGGCGTAAACTATCAGTTTGGCAAAAACGCCGGAATGCATATCGAACCGGGTCCCGACGGTGGCATCGTTGTTTTGGATGACACCACAATCTATGATATGGCTGTCAAGATTCTTGAAGAACAAAACGAGCAACAGTAAAATCAACGGTATTATCAGTCTGCCATGATAGATATAGACGATTTCATCACGTTGGTGATACACACGCCCGCACATGCGCAAAATCTCAGGAATATTCTTGAGAGCCACGGCATGGAAGTAAGGCTTGAGGATTTTGTGTCGTTTAAATCACCAGTGGCAGTGGCACAGCGAGTAAAGATCCGTCCAAAAGATCTGCCGCTTGCGTTGAAAATTATTGAGAGTGGCGAAGGGTATTCACCCGCTCTCATAGATATGAAGATGGCGGGAATGAGCGGAAATCTGCTCATCCCCGTCGATTTTTCCGATTCGAGCCGGCTTGCCGTAAATATCGGCTTCAAGCTGGCTCGTCGGATAGGAGTGCATCCTGTGATTATGCACTCATACGTGGCTCCGATTTTTACAGCCGGCGCTTCGGACGATGTGTTTGGGGAAAACAGCGAGACTCTCGCTGCGGAAGAATCGAGAGATGTGAGAGATATGGCTTCGAAAAAGCTTTCGAAGTTTTGCAGTGATATCAAACTGTCTCAGAAAGAGGGATGTATTCCGGATATAAAGTTTTCTACCAGTTTGCTTGAAGGAGTTGCTGAAGAGTCGATACTTCAATATTGCAAGGAGACTCCTCCGGCATTGGTTGTCATGGCAACAAGAGGTAAAGACAAAAAAGAGGAAGAACTCATAGGGAGCGTAACCGCGGAAGTGCTTGATTCTTGTCGTGTTCCTGTGTTTACTGTGCCTGAAAACTGTAAAATAGAGAAGGTTGAGGATATAGTGCACCTTATGATGTTTTGCAATCTTGACCAGCATGACATAATGACTGTAGATGCGCTTATGCGTATGTTCGATTATCCGAAATGCCTTATAACTCTTGTGCCTGTGATGCAACGCAAGGCGACTAAGACACGAGATAAAATCGAAGCATTGTGCGAGTTCTTCAACAGCAATTATCCGACATCCAGATTTAAGACATTTGTGCCGGATTTAAAGGATTTCAGGAATGAAATAGATGTGGCGATTCCAAAGAAGGGGGTTGATCTTCTGATAGTGCCTAACAAGAAAACGAATGTGTTCAGTAGGATTTTTCTTCCTACTATTGCTCATAAATCATTGTTTGAAAGAGATATGCCAATGTTGGTAATCCCTGTTTGAATTTGTTTTTTGTATGATATATCCATCTGATTTTGAGTCAAAAATTGGATTTGACTATTTGCGTGCTTGTGTGTCTGAGAATTGTCTGAGTTCCATGGGGAAAGCGGAAGTTGCAAAAATGACATTTTCTTCAGATTTCAGTTTTATAAAGACTGAACTCGGATGCGTTGAAGAGATGATGCGAATAATTTCCGCAAATCAGCCTTTGCCTTTGGATAATATTCATGACATTGTGCCATATCTGGTTGAAATCAGGGCTGACGGATCATATATGGTATCCGACCGTCTGTACAGACTTATGAGGATGCTCCGGATGATGTCGGATTTGTCGGTGTTTTTTAAAAGTTCCATAGATTCCGAGTCTGGAGTGACACCATATCCGTGTCTTGTCAATGCATTTGCAGATATTGCACTCTTCCCCTTGATAGTGTCTGAGATTGAGAGGTGTGTAAACAAATTCGGTGAAGTTAAGGACAGTGCTTCGCCGGCATTGTCAGAAATAAGGTCTCAGATACGCTCGGCATCCGGCTCTATGCAACGTGCCATGAGGCGGGTAATTGACAGAGCTGTTGCAAACGGCATCGTCGAGAAGGATGCTTCTCCATCCATAAGGGATGGCAGAATGGTGATTCCTGTCACAGCTGCAAATAAAAGGGGAATACAAGGAATTATACATGATGAGAGTGCGACAGGGAAGACCGTGTTTATTGAACCGGCAGAGGTTGTGGAGGCGGGTAACAGGCTTCGGGAACTCGAGATGGAGGAAAGACGCGAGATCATAGCTATACTGAGAGGTATTGCGGATTTTGTGCGTCCGCACGTCGATGACATAATCGAGGCTTGTCGAAGTATAGGTCGCCTTGATTTCATAAGAGCCAAAGCGATATTCGCAATAGACCTCGATGCCCAGCTCCCCCATATCGAGGATAAGCACGAAATCGAATGGTATCATGCTGTACACCCCGGACTTGTTATGGCATTGCGCCCTCAAAGCAGGGCAGTTGTGCCTTTGAATCTGAATCTTACTGAAGACCGACGTATTCTTATTATATCCGGACCCAATGCTGGAGGAAAATCCGTATGTCTAAAGACCACCGCTGTCGTTCAGTATATGATGCAGTGTGGTCTGATGCCCACGGTCTATAATAATTCGCATATGGGAATATTTAAGAATATTTTCATAGACATCGGTGACGAACAATCGTTTGAGAACGACCTCAGCACATATTCTTCACATCTGAAGAATATGAAATATTTTATAAATCATACTGATGAAAGGTCTTTGATTCTTGCAGATGAAATGGGCTCAGGCACAGAGCCGCAGATAGGCGGTGCTCTTGCTCAGGCGATACTCCAGAAACTTGGGAAATCCGGTTGTATGGGCATTGTTACCACCCATTATCAAAACCTTAAGACTTTTGCAGATTCGGAATCTGGCTTTGTGAACGGTGCTATGCTTTATGACCGTCAGCATCTACAGCCGACTTTCGAACTGTCGGTAGGCAATCCGGGCAGTTCCTTCGCGCTTGATATTGCCACAAAAATTGGTCTGCCGCGTGATGTTATAGAAGAAGCCAAGGAAATAGTCGGAAGCGATTATGTCAATCTTGACAAATATCTGTCGGAAATTGCGCGTGACAGACGTTATTGGGCAAATAAACGTCAGAATATACGGGAGAAAGAGAGTAAGCTCGATTCCTTGTTGTCGAATTACGAGGAGACAGCTGGAGATCTAAGGGCACAGCGTAAGGCTATAATAAATGACGCACGTAAAGAGGCACGGGAAATTCTTGAGGGCGTGAATGCGAAAATCGAGCGTACTATTCTTGAAATCC
>NZ_CAJMXD010000019.1:0-17936 GCF_905219685.1 Barnesiella sp. CU968 | reverse complement strand
CTCGCATTCCATACATACGAGAGCGATTTGCGCAAATTCGCTTGCACATTCATATCAGATACTCGGCGATAAAGAAAAACAGAAAGAGAGTCTGCTGATTTCATCCATCGCGGATATGAAGGCATCTGTACGCGAATATATGTCGCTCCGCCAGCTTGCTCTGCTGCTATTTGAGGAAGGAGACATAGACAATGCACATAAATTTCTCAGTATAGCCATGAGCGACGCTAAAAAATGCAATTCACGTCAGAGGATACTTGAGATAAACGACATCTTTCCGATTGTCGATTCTGTCTACGTAAATGAAATTCAACATCAGAATGGGAAACAGCAGATCCTTATTGTCATCATAAGCATTCTTGCTGTATTTCTTTGCATTGCCATTTTATGGCTGTGGAAACAGATGAAAAAGACTTCAAACGCGCATAGCATTGCCACAGATACCAACAAAAAACTGAAACAACTGAACGAAGAACTGGTAGATCTCAACAAGAAACTGACTGAGGTCAATCAGGACATTGCGGAAAACTCAAAACTCAAAGAGGCTTATATAACACAGTATATGACATTGTGTTCCACATATATTGAGAAATATGATTCTTACAGAAAAACACTTAACAAGCTTTTCATCGCCGGCAAGACCGATGAACTGAAGAAAGCCCTCGGATCAACTGACCTTACGGATGTGGAATTAAAAGCGTTTTATCACAATTTCGATTCGACATTCCTAAAACTCTTTCCTACATTCGTTGCAGATTTCAATAAACTTCTTTCTCCTGACGAACAGATAGTTCTGAAAAAAGACGGTCAGCTCAACACTGAATTACGCATTACCGCACTCATCAGACTCGGCATCACTGACAGCGCAAAAATAGCGCAATTCCTGAGGTATTCGGTTACGACTATCTACAACTACAGAGTCAAAACAAGAAACAAAGCTCTTGACAACCGTAAGGAGTTTGAAGAAAAGATTATGGAAATAGGACTTGACAACATCTGATCAGATCTTTCAGTCAATTACGACATAAAAAAGATGGGAGATATGCACTCCCATCTCAACCTTTGGTACAATCCTTTTTACTTAGACTTTATACTATGGGCACCATGATTTTGGCAGGGCGTGTGCGGAAATCCGAGTCGCGCAGCTTGGCAAACGCCCGCAGATATTTCCTTATTGACGATACCATCTCCTGCGTTTCCTGAAGCAGATTGACATAGACATACAGAACCGCCATTGCCGATGTGTCTCCGTCTCGGAGCTGGTCATGCACACGATGATATGTGTCGGAAACAGTATCCTTTATCTCGTCACAGTGTCGGCGAAGAGTGCTTATCGTATCTGTATCCCCGCTCCCCATAAGTTTGACGGTATCATTGAACAGTGTACTTATTTGTGTCCGTATCATCTCGTATTCAGTAGTATATTTGGGTGGCAGAGGAAGGAAATTGTTGTCGACATGCTCTTTGCAGACCTCGTTGATGCGGCGCAGGTTGTAAAGTATGCCCATACAGCAGTTGTTGCTGAGATAGAACCANGTGCTTTTTTCTATCGCCATCTCGCGTGTCAAATGACGCAGACATAGAGTTTCCTTACGGCGGGCGTTTTTAAGTATGGTCTTCTGGCGGGCGAGACTCGATTCCGTCTTGCCGAGAATCCCGGCGCTCTCAGTTATGAAAGCCGATGTTATATCCCGGTATTTTTCCTCGGCATAGGTCATGAACTTCTCTTGTTGCTCGGTGACATACATCATAAGCAACGGCCATGTCTGTGTTTTATCCTGTGTGGATATTATAGTCTGGAACAGTGCATCACCGTTATCTTCTTGTGTCTTCTTTCTGAACCTTCGGTTGCTGTTGATGATTATGAATATCGTCAAAGCCGCCAACAGAAGCATCACCCACTGACCACCATAGTGCATTGCCGCGACAATCAGTCCTGCGCCGATAAACGCCGCACCCGCAGTAAGAAACCAACCGCCGATTACGGAAATCACGCCGGTGATGCGGAACACAGCACTTTCACGCCCCCATGCCCTATCGGCAAGAGAAGTACCCATAGCGACCATAAATGTTACGAAAGTGGTTGACAGGGGCAGTTTCAGCGAGGTGCCGAGGGCAATGAGTGCTCCGGCAAGCACCAGATTGACAGAGCCGCGTATGAGGTCGAAAGCCGCACCTTGATCCATAATGGTCTCATCCACATTAAAACGACGGTTGAACCAACGGCGTACTTTCGCGGGTGTGACACGCCTTAACCAAGAAAGGAATGATAAGGTCCATCTTACCAGCCGCCGGGCAATGCGGGATGAACCAAACATCTCATCGCCACCCTGCTGGCTTCCGAGACCGATTTCAGTCTTGGCCACATTCCGGGCTTTTTTTGACGTTGCAAGTGACACCACCATTATGACTCCGGCACCGATGAGGAAATATATCGGTGTATTTGCCGGGCCGTTAAGTGAATCCATAAGGAAACCTTTGGAGTCCCCTCCGCCGTTAGCCATAAAATCCTGATATGAAGCCAGACCGCTCAAGGGAACACCTATGAAGTTCACAAGGTCATTACCTGCAAATGCCACAGCAAGCGAGAATGTACCCATCATCACAATTACTTTCAGCACATTAACTTTGCAGACATGAAGCAGTTGCATCAGCACTGTAAAAACTGCGAAACAGGACAGTATGATCAGCGCAGTATTGTTTTTTATCCACGCTTTCAGTTCAGGGGTCATGAAAGAAAGATCTTTAGCCCCCTTGATCAGAAGGAAGTAGACAATAGCTGTCGCGCAGATGCCACCGAATATTCCTATCTTCCATTTCAGGTTGCTCCGGTAATTGAACGAGAACACCATACGGGATATGAACTGCACCACCGTTCCGAAGAAAAAGGCTATCGCCACCGACAGGAATATTCCGAGAATCACCGACAGGGCTTTCTCCGTGTTAAGCAAGTCATCAAAACCGAGACCGATGCCGCCTGCCATTTTAATCAATGCAACGACAAAGGTGGCACCCAGCAGCTCGAAAACCATTGACACGGTTGTCGATGTCGGCATACCCAACGAGTTGAACACGTCAAGAAGGATGATGTCCGTGACCATTACCGCCATGAAGATGCAGATAAGATCATAGAACGAAAAATGCTCGGGACGAAAAATTCCGTGCCGGGCAATCTCCATCATACCGTTGCTCATCGCCGCACCGATGAAAACACCGATGGAAGCGACAATCAGGACTCTTTTGAAAGATGCCGCCTTAGACCCGATAGCCGAGTTCAGGAAGTTCACAGCATCGTTACTCACGCCTACTGACAGGTCAAACACAGCCAGCAGGAAAAGAAAAATTACTACGCAAAGAAACAGTATTTCCATTGTTTTCTCAATTACTTATTCTGCCGCAAAGTAACTAAGAAAACATTTCATGATTATTTCAAAATCCTTAACCATTTATTAAAACTGCCGGACTGACAGAGTGTTTAATTGCGGTCAAACCTTATATAGCTCTGTTCGACGGGTTTATACGTCGGGTCATTCCACAGACGGCTTGAAATCATCAGGTCCGCACTTATTCGGTTGCAGGCAATCGGCACGTTGTGGAGACGACATTGACGCAAAAGCATCTTTTAGTTTTGTCTTCATTTTGAGTTTCTTGAAAATGTTATTTTGAACAATAATCCGCCTGAGCATTGAGTTTCGGCGGAGATTTCACCGCCATGAAGAATCACGGCGTTTTTCACTATCGAAAGCCCGAGTCCGGTGCCACCTGCCGCTCGTGACCGTCCCTTGTCAATGCGATAGAACCTTTCAAACAGTCTTGGCAGGTGTTCGGGAGGAACGCCGCATCCGTTGTCGGACAATGCAATTACAACTTTATCGTTGTCGATACTGATTAATTCTATTTTTATTCTGGTTCCTCCACTATAAACAATCGCATTGTCTATAAGGTTGTTGAAAACGGCCTCAAGCAGAGAAGCATTACCGGCCATGATTACGTTATGAGAAACAAAATTCTCAATCCCTATGCCCTTTGTGGCGGCGATTATCTGTCGGTCCTCAACCACGTCATTTATTATATCCGTGAGATTAACCTGTTCTTTCAATATAGAGGTGCTTCCGTCGTCCATGCGTGTCAGGAGCGAGACATCGGTCAGAAGCCTTTGGAGCCTTTCTGTGTTTGTAAGACAACGTTGCAGGAACAATATCTGCTTTTCATCGCTCATATTCCTATGTGCCAGCATCGTCTCCACACTGACCCTGATTGATGCGACCGGGGTTTTCAGTTCGTGGTTTATGTTATTCGTGAGTTGCTTTTTGATGCGTTCCTTTTCAAGCTGTTCATGGAGGGCTGCGCGATGTTCGCTGTCCCTGTCAGCGACAGCCTGTTGCAAACGGACATAAAGGCGGACAATGTGGTTTGAAATCTCGCCAAGCTCGTCATGGGGGAACGGTTCGGTGTCGGAAATCTGGGCACCGTTTTCTACGTTTTCCGCAAATCTGTTCAGCCTGATTATGTGGAGGCCGACCCTTCGGGTTGCGAAATAGCCAAATACGCACATCACTATTGTGATAATCCCCATAATCCACAAAAAGCCATAATCGGCCTGCAACAGTCCTCTGAATGAAACCGAATATGGCACCGCAGTACGGACAATATTCCCGTCATCGCTCTTTTTCGACGAGTAAAAATAGTAGTTGCCCGTACTCTCGCTGTGCCGTCTTACAGCGTAGCCCGCCCCATGCCGTACGGCATCCCGTATTTCCTGACGATCAAGGTGGTTGGTTTTAGGCAGGGAATCAAGTGTGTTGTCATATATTATATGTCCTTTGTCGGAAATTACGCTGACACGGATATCGTCAAACGGTTTGAAATCGTCGAGTCTGATATCCGGCACATCGTGTCCCTCACCAAGTTCGGTAAGGATATATGTGTTGATAAGCTGTAGTTGCTTGTCAATCTCCTCCGCCTTGAATTCCTTTTCCCTGTGATACTGAAACACGACAAAGCAACCGACCATCAGCAAGGAATATCCAAGAAGNCACACGAACAGCCGCTGCGGATAGGAGAGCTTATTCAATAAACCCATAACCGTAGCCCGAGCGAGTTACAATATTCCTGCCGTAGATGCCGATTTTCTGGCGTATACGGGTTATGTTCACATCTACAACCCTGTCAAGCACCACAACCTCGTCGGGCCATATCTCGTTGAGCAAATCCGTGCGGGTGAAAACCTGCCCCCGGTTGGAGATTAGTTTGAGCAGTATCTCAAACTCCTTTTTGGGCATTTTCACCTCCGTCCCGTCAACCGTGCAGGTCCTGTTTTTTGCAGACAGGACCAGCCCCTTGTATGAAACAAGGTCAGAATCAGTCTTGGCAAGTGCGACAGAAGCCGCCGTACGGCGAAGCACAGTCCTTATTCGGGCAAGCACAGCATTAAGAGAATATGGCTTCATGATATAGTCATCAGCCCCGAGATCGAGTCCCGAAATCATATCTTCCTCCGTGTCTTTTGCTGTGCAGAATATGATGGGAACGGAGGCCGTTGCCGGATTCGACTTCATTATGCGTGCCAGTTGAGTCCCGGATATTTCCCCCATCATAATATCAAGGAGTATCAAGTCATAGGCGGCAAGGTTGAGGGCAAGAGCCTCCTCCGCGCTATACGCCATGTCGACCTGATAGCCTTCCTCTTCAAGATTGAATCCGAGGCCGTCACACAAAGCCTCCTCATCGTCGACAACAAGTATCTTCTTTTTTGTTTCCATGCCGCAAAATTACTAATAATCGGTTAAATACTGTCCTAATGCTCAAAAGTTTAATAAAAGTTTAATGACACAATTTATTTCATAAAATCTAAACAAATATGATAAACCCATGAAATATTAGTTAGCGAATTTTGCAGCGTGAATCAGAAACAAAACAACAATCACAATGAAAAAAGTAATGTCAACTTTTTTGGTCGCACTTGCTTCAAGTCTGACCATTATGGCGGCTGACAGTCCGAAATACGGACAACTTAAAGGCCGCATCCTTGACAATGAGAAGAACCCGCTGCCGGGAGCGGTGGTTATCATCGACGGCAACAAGCTGTCGGCGGTTACGGATCTCGACGGCTTTTTCTCGTTTGCCAATCTGTTATCCGGGAATCATAATCTGAAAGTAACGTATATCGGTTTTCTTCCGGTCAGTAAAACAATCGTGGTTTCGGAAGAATCGACGGTTGACGACATTGTAATGTCGGATACATCACGGGAACTGAATGAAGTTGTAGTGACCGGCGTTTTCTCCGGGCAGCAGAGAGCCATAAATGCCCAGAAGAGTAATATCAATATAACCAATGTGGTGTCTGCCGACCAGATTGGCAAATTCCCCGACTCGAATATCGGAGACGCTCTGAAACGTATAAGCGGTATCAATGTGCAGTATGATCAGGGCGAGGCCCGCTTCGGTCAGGTACGCGGCACTCCGGCTGAGTTCAGTTCAGTGACAATCAACGGGTCAAGACTGCCATCGGCAGAGGGAGACATTCGCAATGTTCAGCTTGACCTTATACCGTCCGATATGATTCAGACAATAGAGGTCAGCAAGACACTTATGCCGGATCAGGACGGCGATGCCATCGGCGGTTCTATCAACCTCGTTACGAAAAATTCGCCACACAGATTTACTGTCGGAGCCGTAGCGGGAACAGGCTACAACTGGATAAGCCGTAAGGCGCAGATGAATTTCGGACTCACTCTCGGTAACCGTTTCTTCAATGACCGCTTCGGAGTGATGCTTGCAGCCTCCTATAATAATGCGCCAGCCGGATCATATAATACAGAATTTATATGGGAAAAGGATGACGACGGCAAAATCTATGTCAACGACTATCAGATAAGGCAGTATTATGTCACACGAGAGCGACAGAGCTACTCATTGTCGCTCGACTGGAAGTTCAATGACTTCAACAAGGTCTGGTTCAAGGGTATTTTCAACAACCGCAATGATTGGGAAAACCGTTACAGGACAACACTCAAAGACATTACGTCCGAAGGGAAAGCCGATGTGCGTGTCCAGACAAAAGGAGGTTCGGGTGACGAACGAAACGCCCGTCTTGAACGCCAACGGACAATGGATTTCACTTTGGGAGGTGAAAACCGTTTAGGTATCCTTGGCATGGACTGGAAACTGGGATATGCACGGGCTACGGAGAAACGCCCGAATGAGAGATACATCGATTACCGTCTCAAATCGCAGAGGTTCAGTTTCGACCTGAGTAATCCGAGAGAGCCATTTGCCACTCCCGACGAGGGATATACAATGACCTTGAATGATGACTTCTCGCTCAAAGAGCTTACACAGCAGCAGGAGGATATTGAGGAGCAAGACTTCAAGGCGGCACTGGATTTCAAGGCCCGGCTTAGCGAACGCTCAAAAATCAAGTTCGGATTCAAGTTCGTGAACAAGACAAAAGATAAGGAGATCGACTATTACGAATACACTCCACTTGACAAAAAGGCATTTAACGCAGATGCGCTTGCACATACCACAGACCAAAGCACCGACAGATTCATGCCTTCCTCAAAATATCAGACCGGCACATTCGTTGACAAGAAATTTCTTGGCTCCCTCAATCTTGACGATCCCAATTTGTTTGAGCGAGAGCAAATTGCAGAGGAACTTGCGGGCAATTTCCATGCGAGGGAGAATGTGGCATCAGGTTATGTGCGTATTGATTCCAGACTTTCCGACAACCTTAACTTTATGGGCGGTCTGCGCGTCGAGAACACATCACTGCGTTACATAGGCAGAAATTACGATGATGAATCCAACAGCGTCTTCAAGACCGAGCCTGAGACTTCAAATTATATAAATTTCCTCCCCTCATTATTATTGAAATGGGACATCAACAAGGATTTCATGCTGCGTGCCGGTTATAACCAGTCCATATCCCGGCCAAAATATTCCGCACTCGTTCCCGGCATGAATATCAAGCGTGGCGACAATGAGATAAGGATCGGGAATCCCGGTCTGAAAGCAACGACATCTCACAATATCGACCTCAACACTGAATATTACTGGAAATCGATCGGACTTGTGTCCGCCGGAATTTTCTATAAAAGAATAGAAGGATTCATCGTTGATGAGGTGGCTTATAACAAGGAGTATCAGGGTACTGTCTGGACTAAGTTCACACAACCTAAAAACGGTGGAAACGCTAATCTTTTCGGAGTGGAAATGGCATGGCAGCGCGATTTCAGTTTCATCACACCGGCGATGAAGTGTCTCGGACTTTACGCCACATATACCTATACCCACTCACGCATTACCGACTTCAACTTCGAGGGTCGTGAAAACGAGAAAGGCCTTAGTCTTCCCGGTTCTCCCGAGCATACAGCCAATCTCTCGCTGTATTTCGACAAATGCGGTTTCTCCGCAAGAGCCTCGTTCAACTATGCTTCGGCATTTATCGACGAAATGGGCGCAAGTTCGTTCTACGACAGATACTATGATGCCGTGAAATATATGGACCTGAACGTCAGCTACACATTCGGGCGCAAAACAAAAATAACCGTATATGCCGACTGCAACAACCTTCTCAACCAGCCTCTGCGCTATTATCAAGGTAGCAAGGACTACACGATGCAGCAGGAATATTACGGAGTGAAACTCAACGGCGGTGTAAAAGTAACATTCTAAAAATACAAAACAATGATTCGTAAATTACTTATCGCGGCTTTGGCTCTCATCCCCTCTTTTGGAGCCATTGCCCAGACTGAAATCGCCAAAGGCGATGTGAACCTGATGATAGTGTCAGACCTCGGACGCAACGGCCACTATGACCAGAAGCCTGTTGCCGCGACAATGGGCAGAATTGCAGAACAAATAGGACCCGATGCCATTCTTGCTCTTGGCGACACACATCACTACGGCGGAGTGAAAAGTGTGACAGACCCCTTGTGGATGACCAACTATGAGCTTATCTACGACCACCCGGAGCTTATGGTGAACTGGTATCCCGTCTGCGGCAACCATGAATATCGCGGCAACACTCAGGCGGTTATCGACTATTCCGGCATATCCCGCCGTTGGGAGATGCCTGCGAGATATTACGCCAAGACCTTTGAAGATGACGGGACAACTGTCAAGGTGGTACTTCTCGACACCACTCCTTTGATTGACAAATACAGGAAAAAGACCGACACATATCCCGATGCAGTGAATCAGGATACCGAAGCCCAGTTGCAATGGCTCGAAAAGACTTTGACCGAGGCGACGGAAGACTGGATCGTTGTGGTCGGTCATCATCCCATCTACGCTTATACAGACAAGTCGGAATCTGAGCGAACAGATATGCAGAAGAAAGTTGACACAATTCTGCGGAAGCACAATGTGGATATGTATATCTGCGGTCATATTCACAATTATCAGCACATCCGCCGCCCGGATTCAAAAATCGACTATGTGGTCAACACATCAGGTTCCCTTACACGGACTCCGCAAAAAATTGACGGCACTGTTTTCTGCAATGATTCTCCCGGATTCTCAGTCCTGACCGCCGGCAAAGAGAATCTTAAACTGAATTTGCTCGATAAAGAAGGCAAAACCATACATGTGGTAAGCCGCTCCAAATAGTGCGTGGCTTATGTGATATCCCGAACTCGCGTTAATAGTAAGGAAAGTCTGACAAGAAATACCGGCTTGGTTCCCTTTCGGGAGTCAAGCCGGTATTCTTATTGTATAACTTTAATGTTTGGGCTTACTTGGCGTTTTCCATCTCTGCTACTTCTGCTTCAAGAACAGTGTCCGGACTGTCAGTGACCTGAAGTGCCGCAAGCTCTTCCTTGTTGGCAACGACAATCCTGTTGTATTCGCGAAGACCGGTACCTGCAGGTATAAGATGACCGCAGATAACGTTCTCTTTCATACCCTCGAGAGTATCTGTCTTGCCGTTGATGGCTGCCTCGTTGAGCACCTTGGTAGTTTCCTGGAACGATGCCGCCGACATGAAGCTTGATGTCTGAAGTGCCGCACGTGTGATACCCTGAAGAATCTGCTCCGATGTAGCAGGAACTGCATCGCGGACTGTCATGATGCGGAGGTCTTTGCGCTTGAGCGATGAGTTCTCGTCGCGAAGCTTGCGCACAGTGATAATCTGACCTGCGAGGTAAGTCTGGCTGTCACCGGCATCGGTGATGACTTTCTTGCCCCAGATATTGTCATTCTCCTCCATGAATTCACGTTTGTCGACAATCTGCTGCTCAAGGAAGCGGGTATCTCCCGGATCAAGGATATTGACCTTGCGCATCATCTGACGCACAATCACCTCGAAGTGCTTGTCGTTGATCTTAACACCCTGCATGCGGTATACGTCCTGAACCTCGTTCACGATATATTCCTGAACGGCAGTCGAGCCCTTGATATTGAGGATGTCACTCGGAGTGATTGCACCGTCTGATAGAGGTGTTCCTGCGCGGACATAGTCGTTCTCCTGAACAAGTATCTGCTTCGACAGAGGCACAAGATATTTCTTCTCCTCACCAAGTTTGTTGGTAACGCTGATCTCACGGTTACCTCGTTTGATCTTGCCGAATTTGACCTCACCGTCAATTTCGCTGACAACGGCAGGGTTCGACGGATTACGCGCTTCGAATAGCTCTGTGACACGGGGAAGACCACCGGTGATGTCACCGGCAGAACCGGCAGCACGCGGAATCTTCACAAACACCTGACCCGGCTTGAGTTCATCACCGTCGTCGATAAGGAGATGCGCTCCTACCGGCAGCGAGTAGCTGCGTATAAGCTCTCCCTTGTCGTTATATACCTGTGCTGCGGGAATCTTTGTGCGGTCTTTGCTCTCGATCATGATCTTCTCGCGGAGCTGGGTTGCCTCATCAGTCTCTACACGATAAGTCACACCTTCATCGACATTCTCGAAACGAACCTTACCACCCTCTTCAGACACGATGACTGCATTGAAGGGGTCCCATTCGCAAATCATGTCGCCCGGCTTCACTGTATCTCCATCGTGGAAGAAAAGTTTAGAACCGTAAGGTATATTGGCATTCATCAGAACGATTCCGGACTTCGGCTCCACAATACGGAGCTCACCCATACGACCGACAACGATATCCACTCCATCGGAATCCTTGATGGTTCGGAGTTCCTCGATCTCAAGTTTTCCGTCATAACGCGAGGTGACATCCTTGATAGCGGTAACGTTACCGGCGACACCACCGACGTGGAATGTACGGAGTGTAAGCTGGGTACCCGGCTCACCGATTGACTGGGCGGCGATCACGCCGACAGCCTCACCTTTCTGCACCATACGGTGGTTGGAGAGGTTACGTCCGTAACATTTGGCACAGACACCCTTCTTCGATTCGCAGGTAAGCACCGAACGGATCTCCACAGACTCTATCGGAGATTTCTCTATACGGTCAGCGATAGCCTCTGTGATTTCCTCGCCGGCATGAACTATGATCTCCTCAGGATTGTAGGGATCAACTATATCATGAACGGATACGCGTCCGAGAATACGCTCGCTGAGCGATGCGACTACTTCCTCGTTGTTCTTGATTTCTGTGCAGACAAGACCGCGTAGCGTTCCGCAATCCTCTTCGTTGATGATCACGTCATGCGCCACGTCTACGAGACGGCGGGTGAGATAACCGGCGTCGGCTGTCTTAAGAGCCGTATCCGCAAGACCCTTGCGCGCACCGTGGGTAGAGATAAAGTACTCAAGCACGGACAGACCCTCCTTGAAGTTCGCCAAAATCGGGTTCTCGATAATCTGACCACCCTCGGCACCGGCTTTCTGCGGCTTAGCCATAAGACCACGCATACCTGAAAGCTGACGGATCTGGTCTTTCGAACCACGGGCACCGGAATCAAGCATCATGTAGACGGAATTGAATCCTTGCTGGTCTTCCTCCATCTGCTTCATCAGAGTAGAAGCGAGTTTTGCATTGACATGCGTCCAGATATCGATGACCTGATTATAACGGTCATTACCTGTGATGAAACCCATCGCATAATTGTTGAGCACTTCCTCAACCTGCGCGTGTCCTTCGGCAACGTATTCCTCTTTCTCTTTCGGAATGATGACATCACCGAGGTTGAAGCTCAAGCCTCCCTTAAATGCCATGCGGTAACCAAGGTTCTTGATATCATCAAGGAACTGGGCTGAACGGGTCACACCGCATGTCTTGATCACCTTACCGATGATGGTGCGCAGAGATTTTTTTGAGATAATCTCGTTTACATATCCGATTTCTTTAGGAACATAACGGTTGAAAAGCACACGACCGACGGAGGTATCTTTCTTCAGAATTCTGACAGTATTGCCGTTCTCATCCTTGTCTTCAACAAGCACGGTCACGGGTGCGTGAAGCGTAACCTGCCCCTCGTTGTATGCGATTTCAGCCTCTTCGGGACCGTAGAATACAGTTCCCTCTCCCTTGTCGCCTTTACGGAGTTTGGTGATGTAGTAAAGACCGAGAACCATGTCCTGCGAAGGCACCGTGATAGGCGCGCCGTTGGCAGGGTTGAGGATGTTGTGCGCACCGAGCATAAGCATCTGTGCCTCAAGAATAGCCTCGTTGCTCAATGGCAAGTGAACAGCCATCTGGTCACCGTCGAAGTCGGCGTTGAATGCCGTACAGGCGAGCGGATGAAGCTGGATAGCCTTGCCTTCTATCATTTTGGGCTGGAACGCCTGGATACCGAGACGGTGAAGCGTCGGGGCACGGTTGANAAGAACCGGATGACCTTTCATCACATATTCGAGGATATCCCACACCACTGGCTCCTTGCGGTCAACGATTTTCTTCGCGCTCTTNACAGTCTTTACGATGCCGCGCTCAATGAGCTTGCGGATTACGAACGGCTTGTAAAGTTCCGCAGCCATAAGTTTCGGAATGCCGCACTCATGCATCTTGAGCTCAGGACCCACGACGATAACCGAACGCGCCGAATAGTCGACACGCTTACCGAGAAGGTTCTGACGGAAACGTCCCTGCTTACCTTTAAGAGAATCGGAAAGAGACTTGAGAGGACGGTTCACATCAGACTTCACAGCCGACGACTTGCGGCTGTTGTCGAGAAGTGAATCCACAGCCTCCTGAAGAAGACGCTTCTCATTGCGGAGAATCACNTCCGGAGCCTGTATCTCTATGAGACGTTTCAGACGGTTGTTACGTATGATGACACGACGGTAAAGGTCGTTGAGGTCGGAAGTAGCGAAACGACCTCCGTCAAGCGGCACGAGAGGACGCAACTCCGGCGGAATCACGGGCACTGCCTTCAGCACCATCCATTCCGGCTTGTTAACATTTGCCGATGAAAGGAAGCTGTTCACTACCTGAAGGCGCTTCAGAGCCTCGGTCTTGCGCTGCTGCGAACCGTCAGTGTTCGCTTTGTGGCGCAATTCGGCGGCAAGCGACACAAGGTCAATCTCCTGAAGCAACTCGTAGATTGCCTCGGCACCCATCTTTGCCACAAACTTGTTGGGATCACCGTCCTCAAGATATCTGTTTTCCTCGGGAAGCTGATCCATTATATTCATATATTCTTCCTCTGAAAGGAGATCGAGTTTCTCGACACCTTCCACATTACCGGGATTTATCACCACATAACGTTCGTAATATACCACGGCATCAAGCTTCTTTGAAGGAAGCCCGAGAAGATAACCTATCTTGTTGGGAAGCGAACGGAAATACCAGATGTGAGCCACAGGCACAACCAGCTCGATATGACCCATGCGTTCGCGGCGCACCTTCTTCTCAGTCACCTCCACACCACAGCGGTCGCAGACTATACCCTTGTAACGGATACGTTTGTATTTGCCGCAATGGCACTCGTAGTCCTTCACCGGACCGAAGATCTTCTCACAGAAAAGCCCGTCGCGCTCCGGCTTGTAGGTGCGGTAGTTGATTGTTTCAGGCTTCAGCACCTCGCCGCTCGACTTCTCCTTGATCTCCTCCGGAGAGGCAAGACCGATGGTGATTTTCGAGAAATTGCTTTTAATTTTATTGTCTCTTCTAAAAGCCATAAGATGTTTTTCCTTATATTGGTCTGCCCGGGATTCCCACAAGGAATCCCGAAGCAGATTTGTTTTGGTTTTATTAATCTAACGTGATGCTAAGACCGAGGCCACGGAGCTCGTGGAGAAGCACATTAAGCGACTCCGGGATTCCGGGATTAGGCATCGGATCACCCTTCACGATTGCTTCGTAAGCTTTTGAGCGCCCTACCACGTCGTCAGACTTGATGGTAAGAATCTCCTGAAGAATGTGAGCGGCACCGAACGCCTCGAGCGCCCATACCTCCATCTCTCCGAAACGCTGTCCACCGAACTGCGCCTTACCACCAAGCGGCTGCTGGGTAATCAGCGAGTACGGACCGATCGAACGGGCATGCATCTTGTCTTCAACCATGTGTCCGAGCTTAAGCATGTAAATCACGCCTACTGTTGCCGGCTGGTCGAAACGGTCGCCTGTTCCGCCATCGTAGAGATAAGTCTTTCCGTAACGGGGAATGCCTGCCTTGTCTGTCCATTCGTTAAGATCATCGAGAGAAGCTCCGTCGAAGATTGGTGTCGCGAATTTTTCGCCAAGTTCACGTCCTGCCCAGCCGAGCACTGTCTCGAATATCTGACCAAGGTTCATACGTGAAGGCACACCAAGCGGGTTAAGCACGATATCCACAGGAGTTCCGTCTTCAAGGAAAGGCATGTCTTCCTGACGTACAACTCTCGAAACGATACCCTTGTTACCGTGACGACCTGCCATCTTGTCACCAACGCCGATCTTACGCTTCTTGGCGATGTATACCTTCGCCATCTGCATGATTCCGGAAGGAAGTTCATCACCTATTGTGATGTCGAATTTCTTGCGACGCAACTCACTGTCGATTTCCTTCGATTTGCGCAGATAGTTGGTGATAAGCTTGGCAACCATACTGTCGATACGCTCATCGCCTGTCCAGCCGCTGAGGTTTACGGTCTCATAATCGATAGAGCCGAAAACTACATCATCGAAACGCTGTCCGACAGGAATCACATCCACACCGATGAAGTCTTTGACTCCCTGTGAGGTCTTGCCCTTGAGAAGGGTCTGCATCTTCGAAACCATGATCTGACGAAGATCAGCCTGCTTCTCTTCATATTCCTCGTCAAGAAGAGGAAGCTGCGCATTCGCGCTGTTCTTGTTGCTCTTCTTCTTCACTGCCTTCGAGAAAAGGTTGGTGCCGATCACCACGCCCTTCAGAGAAGGTGAAGCCTTAAGAGAGGCATCCTTCACATCGCCTGCCTTGTCACCGAAGATGGCACGGAGAAGTTTCTCCTCAGGCGTCGGATCGCTCTCTCCCTTCGGAGTGATCTTACCTATCATGATATCGCCTGGAACAACGTGTGCTCCGACGCGTATTATACCGCGCTCATCGAGATCCTTGGTTGCATCCTCGCTGACATTGGGGATGTCTGAGGTCAGCTCTTCCATACCGCGTTTGGTCTCACGCACATCGAGAGTATACTCGTCTACATGCACTGAAGTCAGGATATCCTCACGGACCATGCGCTCGTTGAGCACGATGGCATCCTCATAGTTGTAACCTTTCCAGGGCATGAACGCCACCTTGAGGTTGCGACCGAGTGCNAGTTCACCTTTCTCGGTGGAATATCCTTCTGTAAGGATATCACCTTTCTCTACGCGCTGACCCTTGCTGCAGATAGGACGAAGGTCGATAGTCGTACCTTGGTTCGTTCTGCGGAACTTGGGAATCCGGTATTCTTTGACAGATGACTCGAATTCTACAAAATCCTCATCCTCCGTGCGATCATAATTGATACGGATAACGGTCGCATCTACATACTCGATCACACCGGAACCTTCGGCTGTGATCTGAGTGCGTGAATCTCTGATAAGCTGACCCTCTATACCGGTGCCGACAATCGGAGCCTCGCTGCGGAGCAACGGAACTGCCTGACGCATCATGTTAGATCCCATCAACGCGCGGTTCGCATCGTCATGCTCAAGGAAGGGAATCAAAGAAGCCGCGATTGAGGCAATCTGAATCGGAGCAACATCCATAAGCTGCAACTCCTCAGGCGCAACAATCGGGAAATCGGCTTCGAGACGCGCCTTGACTTTGGCGTTGATAAACGAGCCGTCGTCATTTACGGGCGCGTTACCCTGCGCAATTGTCTGACCTTCCTCGATTTCTGCGGTGAGATATACCACCTCATCGTTATTGAGGTTAACTTTACCGTTGTCTACCTTTCTGTAAGGAGTCTCGATAAAGCCGAGATTATTTATCTTCGCGTATACGCAAAGAGATGAAATCAGACCGATGTTCGGACCCTCGGGAGTCTCGATAGGACAAAGACGCCCGTAGTGGGTATAGTGAACGTCTCGCACCTCGAAGCCGGCACGCTCACGCGACAGACCGCCGGGACCGAGAGCCGACATACGACGCTTGTGAGTGATCTCGGCAAGCGGGTTGGTCTGGTCCATGAACTGCGACAACGCGTTAGTTCCGAAGAACGTGTTGATCACCGCAGATATTGTCTTTGCGTTGATAAGATCAGTAGGAGTGAAGACCTCATTGTCGCGGACATTCATTTTCTCGCGGATAGAACGCGATATACGCGCCAATCCCACACCGAACTGGTTGTAGAGCTGCTCGCCAACAGTACGAACACGACGGTTGCTGAGGTGGTCGATATCATCGACGTCACTCTTGGCGTTGATCAGCTCTATAAGATATTTGATGATGGCTATGATATCCTCGCGTGTGAGAACCTTCACATCCATCGGAGTGTCAAGTTCAAGCTTCTTGTTGATGCGATAGCGTCCCACCTCTCCGAGGTCGTAACGCTTCTCGCTGAAGAAGAGGTTCTGGATAACCTCGCGTGCTGCCGCATCATCCGGCGGCTCCGCGTTACGGAGCTGACGATAGATATACTGCACAGCCTCCTTCTCAGAGTTCGAGGTATCTTTCTGGAGAGTGTTGAAAATGATGCTGTAGTCAACGGCGTTCACATTCTCCTTTTCTAAGAGAATTGTCTTGACGCCGCTCTCCATGATCGCATCGATAACATCTTCGGTTATCTCGCTTCCGCGGTCAACAACTACAGTATTACGCTCGATTGAGACTACCTCACCGGTATCCTCATCGACAAAATCCTCGACCCAGCTGTTTAGGACACGTGCCGCAAGCTTGCGTCCCACAGAATTCTTGAGATTGGTTTTTGTAACCTTGATCTCCTCGGCAAGATCGAAAATCTGTATGATATCCTTATCGCTCTCAAGACCTATGGCACGCAACAACGTAGTTACCGGAAGCTTCTTCTTTCGGTCGATGTAAGCATACATCACATTGTTGATATCAGTCGCAAACTCTATCCAGCTGCCACGGAAAGGAATGATACGGGCAGAATATAGTTTTGTGCCGTTGGCATGAGTGCTCTGACCGAAAAACACACCGGGGGAACGGTGCAGCTGAGAAACCACAACGCGTTCGGCACCGTTTATTATAAACGTGCCTTGCTCGGTCATATACGGGATAGGACCGAGATAAACATCCTGGATTGTTGTTGCAAAATCCTCGTGGTCGGGATCTGTACAATAAAGTTTGAGCTTAGCCTTGAGGGGAACACTATACGTGAGACCACGTTCAAGACACTCATCTATTGAATAGCGCGGAGGATCGATATAATAATCTAAGAACTCCAGCACGAAGTTGTTTCGGGTGTCGGCAATCGGGAAGTTTTCCGCAAACACCTTGTAAAGACCCTGGTCTTTTCTCAACTCAGGGGGAGTGTCAAGCTGCAGAAAATCCTTGAACGATTTCAACTGCACTTCCAGAAAATCCGGAAACGGCAGCGGATTCTTTATCGACGCGAAATTAACGCGCGGTTTTTCGGTAAGTTTTACTGACATTGGTAATAAGTTAAT
>NZ_CAJMXD010000018.1:0-18177 GCF_905219685.1 Barnesiella sp. CU968 | reverse complement strand
TTTGATTAACACTTTTTAAGAGACACTAGTGATGTCTGATAAAATATGCGCGTTTATAAAACATTACATATTTTAATATTCTTTTGCGAATTTATATAAAATCATTTACATCTTCCAATAATTAACGTTTATTAACATTATTTTAACATTTAGCACAAAAAAAACGGTTGCCGATTTCTCGGCAACCGTTTAAGTATAGAATAGTAAAACATTACTTGCGCAATGCTTCTTCTTCAGAAGTCAGTTCGGGATCGGTGCCCCAGTTCTGAAGCGACAGACGCTTGTAGTTGTTGTAACGCCACTGTGCGTTTGCTTTCGCAGCCTTGAAGAGCTCATCGGCATCCTGCGGGAACATCTTGTAAAGCGATGCGAAACGCACCTCTCCTTTGAGGAAGTCCTCGAATTTGCTCCAGTCGGGTTCTTTTGAATCGAGTGAGAATGGATTCTTGCCCTCGTTCTCAAGTGCGGGATTATAGCGCCAGAGGTGCCAGTAACCGCATTCTACAGCCTCTTTCTCCTCTTCCTGGCTCTTACCCATTCCTTTCTTGATACCATGGTTGATACAGGGAGCGTAAGCGATGACCAGTGACGGTCCGTCGTAAGCCTCAGCCTCGCGGATAGCTTTCAGTGTCTGAGCATTGTCAGCACCCATCGCTACCTGTGCCACATACACATAACCGTATGTGGTGGCGATAAGACCGAGGTCTTTCTTGCGGATTCTCTTTCCGGCAGCCGCAAATTTAGCTATAGCACCGATAGGCGTGGATTTGGAAGACTGACCGCCTGTGTTAGAATAAACCTCGGTGTCGAGAACAAGAATGTTGACATTCTTGCCTGATGCGATAACGTGGTCAAGACCACCGAAACCTATGTCGTAGCTTGCACCGTCACCGCCGACAATCCACTGGCTGCGCTTTGTCAGGTAATGGCGGAGATTTACGATTGTCGCGCAAGTCTCGCATTTGTCGGCATTTTTCTTTGCCTCTTCTGCAAACTCATAACCGAGATTATGAGAGAGCTTTGCGTCATCTCGGTTCTCATACCATGCCTTTGCCGCCGCACGCAGAGCCTGGGGTGCATTCTCATCTGCTTCAAGCTTCACACAGATATCCTCAAGACGCGCACGCATCTTTTCATATCCGAGATACATGCCGAGACCAAACTCGCAGAAGTCTTCGAAGAGTGAGTTTGCCCATGCCGGACCATGACCGTTCTCATCTGTAGTGTAAGGAGTAGAAGGAACAGAACCTGAATAGATTGAAGAACAGCCTGTAGCGTTAGCCACCATCTGGTGATCGCCGTAAAGCTGGGATATGAGTTTCAGATAAGGAGTCTCGCCGCAACCTGAACATGCGCCGGAGAACTCGAAGAGCGGAGTTGCGAACTGGCTGTTCTTGGCATTGAGCTTCACATCGACAAGATCCGCTTTGCTCTTCACATTCTTGATAAGCCAATCCCAGTTCTGCTGCTGCGGAAGCTGGCTCTCTTCATGAACCATCTTCAGCGCCTTCTCACCCTTCTTGCCCGGACAGACATCCGCACAGTTGCCGCAACCGAGACAGTCAAGAACATCGACCTGCTGAACGAAACGCATACCGGTGAATGTCTTGCCGATGGCGGGGATAGAATGCTCTTCGCCGAAAGGTGCTGCAGCAGCCTCCTCGGGTGTGAGGACAAACGGACGGATACATGCGTGAGGACAAACGTAAGAACATTTGTTACACTGGATACAGTTCTCAGGATTCCATTCAGGAACGAAAGCCGCGACACCGCGCTTCTCATAAGCGGCTGTGCCCTGCTGCCATGTGCCGTCAGCACGGTCGGCAAACGCGCTTACAGGGAGAAGGTCTCCGTCCTGCGCGTTGATTTTGTTCACTATATTGGTGATGAATTCAGGAGCATCCGTGGCTTTTGCAGGCTCGTCTTTGAGAGATGCCCATGCAGGATCTACATCAAGCTTGTGATACTCGCCTCCGCGATCAACGGCGGCATAGTTCATATTGACGATGTTCTCACCCTTCTTGCCATATGACTTCTGGATGAATTTCTTCATCTGCTCAACAGCGAGATCCACAGGTATAACCTCTGTGATGCGGAAGAAGGCACTCTGGAGAATGGTGTTGGTTCTGTTGCCGAGACCGATTTCCTGAGCGATCTTTGACGCATTGATATAATATACGGTGATGTTGTTCTGAGCAAGATAGCGTTTCACCTTGTTCGGAAGATTCTTGGCGAGTTCCTCACCTTCCCAGATTGTGTTGAGAAGGAATGTTCCGTTTGGCATGAGACCGCGGAGAACATCATACATGTGAAGATAAGCCTGAACGTGGCATGCCACAAAGTTAGGTGTATTCACAAGATAAGTGGAGCGGATCGCCGTGTCTCCGAAACGGAGGTGCGAACAGGTGAAACCGCCTGATTTCTTGGAGTCGTATGAGAAATATGCCTGACAGTACTTATCGGTATTGTCACCGATTATCTTCACTGAGTTCTTGTTGGCGCCGACTGTTCCGTCAGCTCCAAGACCATAGAATTTTGCCTGGAACATACCTTCTCCGCCAACGTTGATCTCCGGACCTACGGGAAGCGAAAGGAAAGTCACATCGTCTACGATACCTACTGTGAAGTGGTTCTTGGGTTCTGCAAGCTTAAGGTTGTCATATACCTCGACAATCTGCGCGGGAGTTGTGTCTTTCGAGCTGAGACCGTAACGTCCGCCTACGATAAGCGGGGCGTTCTCTTTGCCGTAGAAACAATCCTTGACATCAAGATAAAGCGGCTCGCCGTTGGCTCCCGGTTCTTTTGTGCGGTCAAGCACCGCGATGCGTTTGGCTGTGGCAGGAACTGCGGCGAGGAAATGCTTCGCGGAGAAGGGACGATAAAGGTGCACGCACACTACGCCGACTTTCTCACCTTTTGCGCGGAGATGGTCGATTGTCTCTTTGATACACTCTGTCACACTGCCCATTGCGATAATCACACGGTCAGCCTCGGGATCTCCGTAATAATCGAAAAGTCCATAGTTGCGACCGGTTATCTTGTTAATCTCTTTTACGTAGTTCTCTACGATTTCGGGTATCGCGTTGTAATAGGGATTGCTTGCCTCGCGGTGCTGGAAGAAGACATCGGGATTCTCTGCCATACCTCTCGCCACAGGCTTGTCGGGGTTGAGGGCGCGCTGACGGAACTCTGCAAGTGCCTCGCGGTCAAGAAGCGGGGCGAGATCCTCTTCGCTGAGAGCCTCGATTTTCTGAATCTCGTGTGAGGTGCGGAAACCGTCAAAGAAGTTGATGAAGGGAACACGACCCTTGATTGATGAAAGATGGGAAACGGCGGAAAGATCCATCACCTCCTGAACGGAACCCTCGCAGAACATTGCGAAACCTGTCTGACGGGCTGACATTACGTCCTGATGGTCGCCAAAAATGCTGAGCGCATGCGAAGCAAGCGTACGTGCCGAGACATGGAACACACAGGGAAGCAACTCTCCGGCAATCTTATACATGTTGGGGATCATCAGAAGGAGACCCTGGGAAGCGGTATAAGTAGTGGTGAGAGCTCCTGCCTGAAGTGAACCGTGAACCGCACCTGCGGCTCCACCCTCGCTCTGCATTTCCTGCACCAATACTGTCTCGCCGAAGATGTTCTTTCTTCCGGCTGCCGACCAATCGTCCACATACTCTGCCATCGTCGACGACGGGGTGATGGGATAGATCGCGGCTACTTCGCTAAACATATAACTGATATGCGCAGCGGCCTGATTACCGTCGCATGTCAGAAATTTCTTTGTCTTGCTCATAGTTATAATCGATTAATTTTGAGTTATCTCGTTTTTCTTTTTTTACCTCTCTATTATATTGAACCTGTCTAAACCGATAATTGTCGATTGCAAGCAAAAAACTATTTAGACCCGTTCATTTTCAGCCTACAAAGTTAGCAAATAATCTTCATAGTCACAAAAGAGAAACCAATCTTTTCTCACCTTTGATCTTCTTTCCCCTGGCTGAACTTAGAATATCCTCTGCCTCTTCATAAGGCACCGCGACAAGAGAATAATGGTCATAAACGTCTATTTTGCCAAGCTTTGAGGCTTCTGCTCCGCATTCTTTGACCAGAAATCCGACAATATCTCCTTTCGACAATTTTTCCTTCTTGCCAGCAGAGAAACGCAACGTGGAATATTGCGGAGACACAGGGGTCTTACCTTCGACATCGGGATAAAGGGTATCATCAAAATCCGTGAACTCCTTTACATCCTCTTCAGGTCCGACAAGCACATATATGTCGCCTTCGCGGTCTACACGCGCTGTTCGACCGTTACGGTGGGTATAGGTTTCAGGCGTAAGTGCCTGATGATAATGTATGATTGATTTTACATTCTCTATGTCAAGTCCGCGGGCGGCAAGGTCTGTGGCGACAAGAACCGGACGACTGCCGTTGTTGAACAATGCCACGGCAGTCTCTCTCTCTCGCTGGTCGAGGGCTCCGTGATAGAGAACAACCGGAAAACCGCGTTTGTTGAGATAGCCGGCGACACGCTCGGCACTTTCACGATAGTTCACAAACACAATGCTGCGTTCATGACGCTCTCCCTTGGAAAGATGGGCAAGCAGTACACAAAGAGAATCAAGCTTGTCATTTATGTCTGAATCGACCCTGTGCACCCTCAGGCGCGAATGGAGTTCTCTGTTGTCTTCAAGATAATTCAGCGTAACAGGATTGTCAAGATTCAGAAAATCCGGCAAGACATCAGCCTTTGTTGCCGAAGTCAGGATATAGCGGCTCACATTCTTAAGTCTGCCGACTATCTTCTTCATCTCTTTCTCAAATCCGAGTTCCAGAGATTTGTCAAACTCGTCAAGCACAAGTATACGCGTGGGCAACACATCTATGTTCCGGCGGTTGATATGGTCAAGCAGACGTCCGGGAGTGGCAACGATTATGTCGGTGCCCGCGGAGAGTGAGTTTACCTCATCCTCCACCTTATGTCCGCCGTAAAGCTGCGTGACTTTGAAACCGGCGGCTATCTGACCTACTATCTGCGAAATCTGTATCACAAGTTCTCGCGACGGAGCGACGACAACTGCCTGAACCCTTCCTGTTGATGGTCTGAGAATCTTGAGCATCGGCAATATGAAAGCCAATGTCTTACCCGACCCTGTCGGCGACAGGAGTATTATGTCACGCGATTCCGAGGCTCGCGACATCATCTGGCGTTGCATCGGATTCAATTCCTTAATTCCTAATTTCCCTTCAACAAGAGGAAGAAACTCCTTTTCTCTCATAATGTATGTATTTGAGACATCAACTGATCTGCGACCAATCGTATGTCTTTGAAAAACGGGTCCGCAACTCGGTGCGCACCAACCCTAATGATTCCGGAGAGAGAGCAAGTTCCTCCCCCGGATATTGCTCCACCCCGTGCGCCGGGGTTTCAAGAAGTTCCGGATGGGCGTTGAGCACAGCCTCAGCTCCCTGACGCGCTACGTTAAGAATCTGTCCGTCACTCGCAAGATTCGCTATCCTTAGATTAAACGCTATTCCGCTCTGTTGGGTTCCCTCCATATCTCCGGGACCGCGCATTTTCATATCGGCTTCGGAAATAAGGAAACCGTCGGTGGTTTCTGTCATGATGCTTAACCGCTTGCGTGTATCACCGGCGATATTGTGACGGGTCATGAGAATACAATAACTGCAATCCGCGCCACGCCCCACCCTTCCTCTGAGCTGATGAAGCTGGGAAAGTCCGAAACGCTCGGCATTTTCTATGACCATCACGGAGGCGTTAGGCACATTGACTCCGACTTCAATCACCGTGGTCGCGACAAGAATACGGGCGGATCCACTTACAAACTGCTCCATCTGGTAATCTTTTTCAGCAGGTTTCATCTGACCGTGTACCATACAGACCTTGACATCGGGAAAAAGACCTCTCACTCGCTCAAGTCCCTGCTCCACGCTCTTCAGCTCGAGCTTCGGATTCTCCTTTACCAGTGGATAAACTATATAGACCTGTCTTCCCGCTTTAAGTTCTCTGTTTATCAACCGGTTCACCTCCATCCTTGCATTGTCGAATTTCAACCAGGTCTGAACCGGTTTCCTACCGGGAGGGAGCTCATCGATTACCGACACATCGAGATCGCCATAAACCGTCATGGCAAGTGTGCGGGGGATAGGCGTGGCTGTCATTACAAGCACATGAGGCGCGACAGCGCTTTTTTTCCACATCTTGGCTCTCTGTGCAACTCCGAACCGATGCTGCTCGTCGATTACAGTAAGACCGAGATTGCGGAACTGCACGTTGTCTTCGATAAGGGCGTGAGTTCCCACAATAATGTCTATGTCACCGGATTGCAGTCCCTCGTGAATCTCCCGGCGTGCCTTGGCTCTGGTGTTGCCTGTAAGCAACGCCACACGAAGTCCTATGGCTTCTCCCCATACGCGTATCGTCTCGAAATGCTGGGAAGCCAGAATCTCGGTTGGAGCCATAATGGCAGACTGAAAACCGTTGTCTGCCGCCATGAGCATGGTCATGAACGCCACCATGGTCTTGCCGCTGCCGACATCTCCCTGAAGCAGACGGTTCATCTGACGCCCGGTGCGCATGTCGTTGCGAATCTCTCTGAGCACCCGTTTCTGCGCTCCGGTCAGTTCAAAGGGTATATGCCGACTGTAATAGGTATTGAAGTAATCTCCGATTTTTGCAAGCACATGACCTCTTATGCGTCTGCCTCGTTCACGCGAATATCTGAGAATATGAAGCTGCAGATAAAACAGTTCCTCGAACTTCATCCTTTCACGCGCTTTCTGAAGTCTGTCGGGATTCTGTGGAAAATGGATGTTGCCGAGAGCCTCCCTCAGCGGCATCAACGAATATTTGTCTATAATTTCCGCCGGTAGGGTCTCCCCCACCTCTCCGATTCTCGCATTGTTGAAAAGATTCTTGACAAGATCTGAAAGCAGACGCGTGGAATACCCCTTTTTCCTTAGTTTGTCGGGAATGGTATAGACTCCCCTGAAACCCTCGGGCGGACGCGTGGCATCATACGCACTGACCTCAGGATGAGCCATCTGCCAGATATCGCGGAATTGTGTCGGCTTTCCGAACAATATATAGGCGACTCCAGGCTGATATGCTGTCTTGAAGAAATTGACCTTGGAGAACCACACCACCTCCATAAACCGGCTTCCGTCATAGAATGATCCCTTCAGCCTCTGTCTGAGACCTTCTCCCTCTACGGTAAAACCTACAAATCTTCCCAACACCTGAACTGAAGGCATTTCTCCGCTAAATTCGGATATTTTATAAAACCGGCTCGTATCCACATAGCGGTACGGAAAAGTATACAGCAGGTCTCCGAACGTGCGTATATCAAGTTCGCTGTCAAGAAGCTGGGCGCGTTTGTCGCCGACTCCTTTAAGATATTTTATGTCAGTATCGAGAAATGACAATATCCGTTTTTAAGAAAATGTATTCAGATTTTTAAGAAACTGTGTTCAAAAGAAGCTCGGCAATGCGGATATCAAGAGGATCCGTCACCTTCATGTTATATGGAGAGCCGTCGAAGAGAGCTATGCGGTGTCCTGCCGCCTCGGCGACAGACGCGTCATCAGTCATTGATGTTATGTCTGCGCGGCTGTATGCATTCTTGATAAGTGAGGCGGAAAATACCTGAGGAGTCTGCACTTTGACATAATCCTTGCGTGGCACGGCAACATTCCCTGACTCCGAGACAAGCCGGATGGAATCTGTCATCGGCTCTGCCGGAACCGCAGCCCCGTTTTCTATGGCGGCATTCCACCCGCGGGCTATGATTTCGCGAGTTACAAGAGGGCGTGCTGCATCGTGAACAGCCACCAATGCATCTCCGGCATCCGGCACAGACATGAGCCCGTTTCTCACAGACTCCGCACGCGAACGACCGCCGCAACTTAGACGCACCTTGATACTGCGGTCTTTCTCCGGCAACTCAGAATAAAGGATATCCCATTCATCGAAAAAACCGGGATGCAGCACAAGTATGATCTCGGTGGAAGAATCCTCTTCATGAAATGCCCGCACCGACCACCACAGCATCGGCACATCGCCCAACATCTGGAATTGTTTGGGAACAGAGCCGCCGGCGCGGTTTCCCTCCCCGCCGGCGACAATCACTGCATATTTTTTCATACTATCTTAAGATAGTTCCGGATTACATGTTCATGCCGCCATCGACCTGAATAACCTGACCGGTAACGTAACCTGACATGTCGGAAGCAAGGAAGGTTGCCACATTTGCAATATCCTCTACCTTACCGCCACGACGCAACGGGATTTTCTGACACCACTCCTTACGGACTTCGGCGGGAAGCGCCTCAGTCATCGCTGTCTCGATAAAGCCGGGAGCTATGGCATTTGCGCGGATGCCGCGTGAGCCCACCTCCTGCGCGATACTCTTGGCAAGGGCGATCAGACCTGCTTTGGATGCGGCATAATTCGATTGTCCTGCATTTCCATGAACACCTACCACTGATGCCATATTTATTATGGAACCTGATTTCTGACGCATCATGATCGGAAGAACGGCATGGATATAGTTGAATGCGGACTTAAGATTGACCGCAATCACGGCATCCCACTGCTGCTCGGTCATGCGGAGCATCAGACCGTCTTTGGTGATACCTGCGTTATTCACGAGAATATCTATACTGCCGAAATCTGCCTTTATCTCCTCCACGGTCTTTTCCGTAGCGGCGAAATCAGCTGCATTGGATGCATATCCCTTGCATTTTACACCGTAAGCCGCGATCTCTTCTTCTGTTTTTTTACCATTCTCATCGATAACAAGATCCGTGAATGCGATGTTACACCCTTCGGATGCGTATTTCAAGGCAATCTCTTTGCCGATTCCTCTTGCAGCGCCTGTTACAATCGCTGTCTTTCCTTCAAGAAGTTTCATAAATATTGTTGTTAATTGTATGCTCTAAATTTTCACAGCCGGGGAAGACCCGGCTTATAATATATTGAAGTGATTTATTTCTCCACAATAAAACAGCCGCATGAATAGCCGCCGCCAAATACCATCAGTGCCACTTTCTCCCCTTTCTGAATCTTTTCTATATCCTGAGCAAGCACAAGCGCGGCTGATGCCGATCCTGTATTACCCAGTTCCTCGATATTATTGAGGAAACGATCCATCCCCATGTCAAGCTGATGAGCGACCTGAGCCACAATCCTCTTGTTTGCCTGATGACATATGAATTTGGAAATATCTTCGCGTTGAAGACCGGAATTCTCAAGAGAATTGTTGAGAGCATGAATCATATAGCGACATGCATGGATAAAGACATCGCGACCGTCTGGCATAGTGATGCCGTCTTCTTTCGGACGCAGACACACTCCGCCTGGACCTTTGCCTATGTCTCCGAGACCCTCGGTATATATGTCGAGTATTTTAAGGTCATGTTCACTCTGTCTTTCCTTCGACACAAAATATGCAACCGCCGCGTCTCCCCACAAATGACCGCTTTTGGGGTCGGATTCATTTGAATAGTAAGTGTTCTGCTCACTGCATATCAGAAGAGCTTTGTCTGCCTTTCCCATTGCAAAGTAACCCTCTATTATCTCAAGTCCGTTTATAAACGACGAGCACGCAGACGAGGCATAAACAGCCTTGGCACCATGAATGCCGAAATGTCTCTGCGCTTTGTGAGCGACAGTCGCGACTGTATCATACACACAATAATGGGCAGACACTATCAAACCGGTTTCCTTCACATCGTACGGAAGTGATTTGACCGCATCCTCTACAGCTGCTATCGCCATGGTGTCGATATTCTCGTCGGGAGCGACCTTCGAACGTGTCTTTATTCCGGTGCGCTGCTCGATCCATTCGGATGTCAGACCGTTTACCTCCAGAAAATGCTCGTTCGGCACCCTAAGTTCCGGCACAAATATGCCCATTGAGTTAATATACATATTCAATAGTCTGTTAAAATTTTCTTTTAAGTCAGCGGCATTGCCGACAACGACATCATCTTGTCATAATCCCGTTCAGGATAAGATCCGCTATAACTTTCTTTATTTTTTCATCTCCAAGTCCGTATTGCGACAGACTGTCGCGGATATACGGCACGTCAAGTCCATGGACAGCATTGACTATGACCAATGCGCATTCCTTAACATTGCCAATCCTGAAATCTCCCGTCGCTATGCCCTCATGCAATATTTCAATAAGCAAAGCCGCCTCTTTTCTTGTGATTATGGCTCGTGCACGATCCACTTTCCTCACGTCCCTGAAAAATCCGGCTCTCAGAGATCCGTTGCGAGAAACGATCTCACGCATCGTCTGAAGACGGCATCCGACATATTCCTGAAGCTTTTCCTCAGGTGATATAGGTTTTGCCAGTATCATGCGAAGCTTGACCAGAAGCTGCTCTGACTCGTTGTCTATGACTGCATTGAATATCTCACGCTTACTTTTGAAATAAGTATAGATGGTGCGCCGACCTTTGTCAGAAGCGGAGGCGATATCATTCATTGTCGTATTCTCCACTCCCTTGCGGGCAAAAAGCTGACGGGCAACCTCTATAAATTTCTCACGCGTTTTCTTTACCATCTCAGTCTTTCTAAGAGTATCCGGCGGCGAAACTTTATTATACAACAAACGAATCCTCCACCGAATTGCACATAGTCGGGATTATTGAGCAAATTTAACAATTTTTCTTCAATTCTCACCTATATTTCCTCCCCATTTGAACTCTCATCAATAAAAATCTGCAAAATAATGCTGTCAAACATATTTTTTTAATTTTTTTAGCCAAATAATTTGCATGTTTCAAAAATAAGTCGTAACTTTGCACCCGTAAATAACACCGCGGGGTGGAGCAGTGGTAGCTCGTTGGGCTCATAACCCAAAGGTCGTAGGTTCGAGTCCTGCCCCCGCTACTAAAAGAAACGCCGACTTTCGAGTCGGCGTTTCTTTTATACACACCCTTTGAACTGTTTAAATTCATACAGTTTAGAAACTGTTTAAATTTAATTGTGAGATTCATTGAGTGGATTTTATGCGGTGTTTTCGCGAGTTGAAGAGGGAACATAGCGGGCTATGTGACCGAGGAGACTCGGTGAAAACAACCATAAAAGACCTCAAGGAAGCCACAAGATACATTATAAAACATTTTCGAATTAAATTCATACAGTTTCTTAAACATCATACCTCTTAACACCCCTTTTAACGTGGAAGTAGTATACGAAGACAATCACATAATTATTGTCAACAAATCGTCGGGAGAAATCGTGCAGGGAGACAAGACAGGAGACACCCCACTCTCCGAACATGTCAAAAATTATCTTAAAGAGAAATACAACAAGCCGGGAAACGTATTTTGCGGTGTTGTGCACAGGATCGACCGTCCGGTGTCCGGTCTTGTAATTTTTGCCAAAACTTCCAAAGCTCTCGAACGGCTTAACAAAATGCTGCGCGATGGCAATATACACAAAACATACTGGGCTCTTGTGGAAGGTGTTCCAGGGTGCCAGGAAAAGACACTTGAGAATTTCCTCGTCTCTGACGGAAGAATAAACAAGACTTTCGTTTCAGACTGCAGAAACCCTGAAGCAAAAAAATCAATACTGAGCTACAAGACTGTTGCAAGGGGCGACAGATACACTCTTCTTGAAGTC
Organism: Barnesiella sp. CU968; assembly: GCF_905219685.1. Lineage (NCBI taxonomy): Bacteria > Pseudomonadati > Bacteroidota > Bacteroidia > Bacteroidales > Barnesiellaceae > Barnesiella > Barnesiella sp. CU968. The sequence goes on along the minus strand of NZ_CAJMXD010000018.1, from coordinate 6,512 downwards.
AATCTGCTTACCGGAAGAAAACACCAGATTCGCGCCCAGCTGTCGGCAAACGGCAACCCGATAAAGGGAGACCTCAAGTATGGCGCCAGAAGAAGCAACCGTGATGGCAGCATATCCCTGCAGGCACACCGCATCGAATTCATCCATCCGGTTTCCGGACAACGGATATCTCTTGAGATTCCACCACTCCCCGACATGCAGAAACTTCTATGAACAAGAGCACCATGCATAACAAATGACACAACAAAAAAAGGCTCGCATTTGCGAGCCTTTATTGTGTCTGATGATTAATTATTATCAGTCAGCGAGCTTGATTGTCACAGCGCGATCCAGGGGAGCACCCTTTGCACCGAAGTCAGTCAAGTTGTTAGCATCGATGCGAGCATCGAGCTGGTTCTCGTCAACACCGCATTTTACGAGGAATGCCTTAACGCCATTCACACGCTGGTTGCGGAGACGAGTGTTGACCTCATCGTTACCTGTGTAGTTGTCTGCCCAACCTGTAAGGATATATTTCTGGTTGGGAGTCTCTTTCATAACTTCTGCCATTGATTTGAGGATAGTCTTCTCACGGCTTGAAAGAGAATACTGGTTGATGGGATAGTAAACAGTTGCGAGACCTTCGCAGCTTACTTTCTCAACAGGACGTTTGAGACATTCGTCAAGCTGCTTCTGGAGGCTTGCGATCTTGGCGTCAGCCTGAGCAAGGCGGGCTACGAGAGCGTCACCCTCTGCGTCTGTGTATTTCCATGTAGGACATACGGCAGTAACAGGACAGTTCCAGTCTTTCTTGCCGAAGTGTACGTTAAGACCTGCAGAAAGCTGAAGATCGTGAGCGTAGTGGGGGTTGTAAGCACCACCCTCTTTGAAGAGCTGGTAAGCTACATCAAGGAAGATATCAACGCTCTTGCTTACTGCGAAGTTGTTCTGCAAACCTACGTTGATGAAGAGCGGAGTGCTCTTTGCAGAACGCCAACGGAGATCAGCACCGTCATATGCGCGACGGAATGTGAACATTGCACCACCACCTCCGTGAAGAACTGCGTTGTAAACACGACCGGGACGATAGCCACACCACCAGTTAGTAAGGTTGATGAGAACATCGAACTCGGGAGACACAGCCTGCATCTTCTCGGGATAGTAACCGTTAGCGAGAGCGGGCTCGTTCTGCTTGCGGAACATACCCCAGTACTGAGTAGCACCCTTAGTCATAAGATACTGACCACCGAAACGGAAACCGAATGTAGGAGTTACCCATTTGCCGAAATAGAGAGCGGCGTTGCCACCGAAACGGTTCTTAAGCTCTGCGTGGATGTTATCCTTTGCAAAAAGGATGTTGGAACCACCCTGAACTGTCATAAACCAGTTGTCTGTAGCCTTGTTCATAAGGTAACCCTGTGAGCAATCCTCAACATAAGTCACCTCCTGCGCATTGGCGCTGAAAGCACCGGCAGCAAGAACAGCGAGAGTAAATAATACACTTTTCTTCATAAAACAACAAATTAATTAATTTATGTAATTGTCTATATTTTCAGTTATTTATAGCGGAATCAAACAAGCATGTGCTTCTATAAATTGTTAATTTTCACACTTGCATTGTTAAATTCGAAGTGCAAAGTTAGCACTTTTTTACATATAAACACTATTTCTTTAAAAATAGTTTAATATTTTTTAATACATTTTCCGTATTATAACCAAATTTTTCATCAAGCACCTTTGCTGGAGCCGACGCTCCGAAACGCTCCATGCCCATGAATCTGTATTCGCCTCCGTTAAGCAGCGGATAAAGAGTCGCGGGAAGACCGGAGGTAAGTCCGAAAAGTCTGACTCCGGCAGGAATGACACTGCGGCGATATTCTTCACTCTGGCTGTTGAAGAGACCGATCGAGGGCACGGAAACCACACGTGCGGCAACACCTTCGTTTTTAAGTTCTTCTGCTGCATGGACAAGAAGCGCCACATCGCTGCCATTACCGACAAGTACGACTTCGGGATTCTCGGCATCGACAACGACATAACCGCCCCTGGCTGTTTTCTTTGCCTCTTCGCGACGGTTATCGCCGGGGAGATCCTCAAGATTCTGACGCGAGAATATAAGGATAGAAGGTGAGTGAACATTCTCCATCGCAAGTTTATATGCCTCCAATGTCTCTGCAGAATCCGCAGGACGGAGAACAAGTGCAGAAGGTCGTCCGCTGAAATTGGAAATCTGTTCCATCAGTCGTATCTGCGCCTCTTGCTCTATTGGCTCATGTGTCGGTCCGTCTTCTCCTACGCGGAAAGAGTCGTGTGTATAGATGAACTTGACGGGAAGTTCCATGAGTGCCGACATGCGTATTGCCGGTTTCATATAATCGGAGAAAACAAAGAATGTGGCACACGCACCGAATACTCCGCCATGAAGCGCGATACCATTGATGATGCATGCCATGGTAAGCTCTGCAACTCCAGCCTGAAGGAAACCGCCGGTGAAATCCTCTTTGCAGAGAACAGTGGTCTTCTTCAGGAAGCCGTCGGTCTTGTCGGAATTGGCAAGGTCGGCACTCGACACAATCATATTGCCCACATGCTCGGCAAGAAAACCGAGAACGGTAGCCGAAGCTGCGCGACTCGCCATATTTGCCTTGAACTCGACTGAATCCCACGGAAGTGCGGGCAACTTGAGATCAATATAATCCTGAAGCTGACGCGCTTTGTCAGGATTTGCAGCCGCCCATTCGTCATAAGCCTGACGACGGACCGCCACTATCTTTTTAAGTTCTTCGGCGCGGGCGGCATAAAGATTCTTGACATCCTCGCGGATTACCCACGGGTTCTCCGGATCTCCGCCGAGATTCGCGACAGTCTTGTCGATATCGGCACCGGCTGCCGATAGCGGCTGTCCGTGTGTGGCTATCGAACCTTCAAGCGAATTCCCCTCTGCATCCACAGCGCCTCGCGCCATGATCGTATTACCGATGATCAGAGTCGGTTTTTCCTTCTCTTCAAGAGCCTGCTGCAAAGCACCAGCTATTGCGAGAGGATCTGTGCCGTCAACCTCTATTACATTCCAGTGCCATGCGCGATACTTCGCGGCTGTGTCTTCATTAGTAACATCGGAGACATTGGTTGAAAGCTGAACCTTGTTGGAATCATAGAACATGATAAGATTGCTCAGTCCGAGTTTGCCTGCAATGCGTCCTGCTCCCTGTGAAATCTCCTCCTGGATACCTCCGTCGGAAATGAAGGCGTATGTCTTGTGAGCCACAACCTCTCCGAAACGGGCGGCAAGGAATCTCTCGGCGATTGCCGCGCCTACCGCCATCACGTGTCCCTGACCAAGCGGACCGGAGGTATTCTCGATGCCGCGCTCAACATCCACTTCAGGATGACCCGGAGTGACACTACCCCACTGACGGAAGTTCTGAAGATCCTCTATGGTAAATTTGCCGGTGAGCGCAAGTATGCTGTAGAGCATCGGCGACATATGACCGGGATCAAGGAAGAAACGGTCGCGTGCGAACCACTTGGGGTCTGCGGGATCATACACAAGGAAACTTGAATACAATACATTGATGAAGTCCGCGCCTCCCATAGCGCCTCCGGGGTGACCGGATTTGGACTTCTCCACCATTTCCGCGATAAGAACTCGCAGATTATTGGCGGCATTGTTCATGACTTTTACGTCCATAAATTCTGTCTGAATGTTACAACTCCGGCAATATGGACATTAGCCATCTTGCCGGAGTCTGTTTGATTTATTAAAGATCTCTAAGGTCAACAGGTTCTTCTCCGACCGGAATATCTTTGTTGATATTCTTGGAGCCGACAACCGAATAATAGAGAATGTAGGCGAGCATTGCCACAACCAGCCAGTAGCTGTTGATATAACCGAAAGTTCCGCCACCGAGTACGCGGGCGATCCAGTCCTGTATGAACGGCATGATACCGCCGCCGACAACCATCATCATGAATAGACCGGAAGCTTTTGCCGTATACTTGCCCAATCCCTCTGTCGCAAGATTGAAGATACCTCCCCACATTACTGAAGTGCAAAGACCGCAGAGGAAGAGGAAAAGACATTTCAAGGGCACCTGACCGCTCATGATGTTGAGAGCAGCGATCTCGGGAGACTTGAAAGTTATATCCTCGGGAAGGAAGATAGCGATAAGAACGAGAAGAATTGCTACTGAAGAAACGGTTATCATCTGTGCGCGTGTCGACACTTTTCCACTGATGATTGTGCTAAGGAAACGGCCGATAAGCATCATAAGCCAATAAAGAGCGGCAAGAGATCCTGCCACAGCTGCGGCGCCTTCGAAGTTTTCGCGGCTGATCCATGCGTTAAGCTCTCCCGGAATACCGATTTCGATTCCGACATAGAAGAAAATTGCAATCACACCGAGAAGACAATGACGGAACGCAAGGGGCGAATGCTCATATTTCACCTGCTTTAGATTTGCCTGTGGCTCCTGAATCCTGATGAAAGAGATAATGATGAACGCCACTACGAAGATTACGATACCGGTTGTCACAAGAGGTGCGACAGCCGCCATGGTAGTCTCTTTTGTAAGTGTGCCCACAAGCATACCTACGAGCAGAGGAGTCAGTGTTCCGGAAAGCGAGTTGAGTGTTCCACCTGCCTGCACGAGCTGATTACCCTTGTTGCCGCCGCCTCCGAGGAGATTGAGCATAGGGTTGACAACGGTGTTGAGCATACAGACACAGAAACCGCAGACCAATGCTCCGAGAAGATAGATGAAGAGATTGAGTGTTGTGGGATTTTCACCTCCTATAACCACTACATTGCCGCCGACAACGCTCGACAGCAACTGGATTCCGAGACCGATCGCACCGACAGCCAATGCTATCAACGCGGTTTTTTTGTATCCGTAACGTATGAGCATGTTACCCGCCGGAATACCCATGAAAAGGTAAGCGGTGAAGTTCATAAGGTTACCTGCCATGCCAGCCCATTCATACTTGAATCCCCAGATGTTGCCGAAGGGGGCTGCCATGTTGGTCACGAACGAAATCATCGCGAAGATGAAGAACATCGTGACGATAGCGACCAATGATCGCTTTTGTGTAGATTGAGTCATGATAGAGTTGTTATTATTATGGTTATTAAATTCTAACGTCAATATTCCCTTTCACCGAAAATAAGACTTCCTATTCTCACTGATGTCGAGCCTTCCTCCACCGCTATGCGCCAGTCATGGCTCATACCCATGGATACTCGGTCGAAGCCACGCAGTCCAAGCGAGTTGTCTTCTGAAATCTCCCTGAATATGCGCCGGATTTCAGCAAAATCCGCACGCACCCGGGACATGTCGGAGGTATTCGATGCCATACCCATCACTCCGCATATGTGGGTATTGGTAAGATTCTCGAACCGTTTATCTTTAAAATAAGACATCAGTTCTTCGGGAAGGAAGCCGAATTTGGTTTCCTCCGCAGCCACATGAACCTGCATAAGGACATTTGTGACTACCCCCGCCTTGCGGGACTCGGAATCTATGAGGGCAAGCAGCTTCTCGGAATCGACACTCTCGATCAGCGCCACTTTGCCAATAAGCTGCCGCACCTTATTGGTCTGAAGATGACCGATGAAGTGCCACTCTATATCTTCGGGAAGCAGAGGAATTTTCTCAAGAAGTTCCTGAACACGGCTCTCTCCAAAAAGACGTTGCCCGACATCATATGCCTCGCGGATCATCGACGCCGGATGAAACTTGGAGACCGCCACAAGACTGATTCCTTCAGGAATCTCCTCGCGCAGTTTTATTATCTCTTCGGCTACCATCTCTTTAACCGATTATCATCCAAGATTTGCCGGAAAAACATCCATCAGAGGAGTCTCCACAATAGACGCTATCTCGAAGTCGCCCATTGTTCCTTTCATTCCTTCAAGAAAATTCTTGAGAGCATCTTCGAAATCTGAAGCCTGCACAAGTATCAGTGTCGCCGTTTTTTTCTCGGCTCCTGACTTTTCATCAAGTGTGATGAAATTAACCTTCACAAGATAGTATCGGTCGCCACCCTCGTTGAAGAAAATTTCGGAAATCTTTGTTTTCTTTTCAGAAGAAATGGAATATTCTCCGGAGATAAAAGGCTTCATCTCCTCCACGATGCGCGCCTCTGCCTCCGTAAAAGTCAATGCATCAACGAGATAAGGTTCGTTTACCTTTTTAACCATCCCGTTTTCCTGCATCTTGTCATATCTTACTTTGCATTCAAACCAAAGAGCCATATATGTAGAAACTGTTTTAATTTTAAGACAGGTGTCTGACATGGTGCCACAACCTGCCACGTTAATCTGTTAACTAAAATTTACCTCATTGAAGACCCCTGCATTCCGGCAGGCATGCAGGCTCTTCTATTTGCAAAGTTAATCAAAAATCCGCATGATTTTCTCTTTTGTTTCAAATTTTTGCTAAATTTGCCATTGTTATATTCCCATCTTTTACAGTCCAAAAACGAGCAAACCCTTTTGTACATTGGCGTGAAGCCATGTGCAAAAGGGTCTATAT
>NZ_CAJMXD010000017.1:0-18483 GCF_905219685.1 Barnesiella sp. CU968 | reverse complement strand
CCACATTGCGACTGCCGAAACTTGGCTGAAAGCACCAAAAAGACACTTTATGATGACTTAAAGAATTTCAAGAAACGCATTTAGCTTTAATTCGTGTTAAAAGTAAACACACTCTAAGAGTGTGTTTGAATTTAAATAGATTTTAATGTTCGACATGATTAAGCAACAGCTTGAGTGTGGCAAAATCAATCATCTCCTCAGCGGACTCATTGGTGATTTCATAGTTTCGTGTAAGCCTGCGGAATCCGTCCAGCCAGGCAAATGTGNGTTCCACCACCCACCGAAGCGGTTTTGGCGTGAATCCGTTTGTTCCGTTGGGAGTGGAACAGACCTCGATGTCGATATTGAAATCTAGCTTTATATTCTCAATAAGCTCTCCGCGTTATCCACGGTCAACAAGTCCTTTCCTGACCGAAGGCCATGCATCAGAAACCTGTTCACACACCGGAGATGCGAGTCGGGAATCATGTATTCCGGCACTACTGACATATCTGCCGAGAATGAATCCGTTGCGGTCAACAGCAATATTGCGTTTTATACCTTTTACCTTTTTATTGGCATCGAACCCGTTGCCGCTCTGACGGTTGCCCCACTTGACACTTTGGGCGTCAAGCGCCATGACCGAAGGTGTGGCGGACTGTTTACGTTTGCGGCGTATCTTGATGACGAGTTTTTCTATGCAGTGGCTCAGATAGCCGTCTGTCCTCCATTTGTGGAAGTACCAATAGACCGTCTGCCATTTTGGAAGATCGTGAGGAAGCATGCGCCACTGGCATCCGCTGACCAAAAGATACAGAACTGCCTCGAATATGGAGCGCAAGGAATATTTGCGGTGTCTGCAATCATTTTCAAAGAATACTTTGTTTATATAAGACCATTGACCCTCGGTCAGATGTGTCTGATAGAAGCTGATTTTATGCATATTAATCGATTTTCTTCTACAAACACTCTGATTGAGGGTTNGTTCTGCCACTTAATGTTTAATTTGGTTTAAATTCAAACACTCTCTAAGAAACCATCCTGACTTCTATGTCTCAAAACCAAAGATTGTATAATGAAAGCTGGAAGAAAGAAACAGGTTCTCACAGAGAAAGAGAGTGTGATAATGAACATGCTCTGGGACAACGGTCCGATGTTTATAAGGGAAATGCTTGAACTGTNTCCCGAACCTCGGCCTCACTTCAACACTGTCTCGACTTTTGTACGCATACTTGAGGGCAAAGGTTATATAAGCCATGAAGTGGTAGGCAATTCACACCGTTTCTATGCAACGGTCGGGAAAGAGGATCTTCGTGAACGCAGCATAGCCGATGTCATCAGGAATTATTTCAACAATTCATACAAAACCGCAGTCTCTGCACTTGTTGAAGACGAAAAACTGTCGGTCGATGACCTGAAGGATATAATCCGTTATATTGAAAACAAAAACAAATGACGCGTATGGGAGAACTAATGTCTTTCACACTGACTTCGGGAATAATACTCCTTTCAATGTATCTCCCTTACCGCCTTCTGCTTGCCGGGGAGAAACAGCACAGGCTCAACAGGGTCATATTGCTTGCGATATATATGGCGGCGATAGTCATACCCCTTGTCAGACCCGTGGCATTGCCGGGCATCTCCGGCATCGAGGCAGGAGCAGCTACCGCCGAAACGGGAATCGCAATCGGAAAACTCTCGGGAGGATTGACGGAACATAGCGGCACGGCATGGATGAGGGTCTTGCTGTGGATATATATCGCCGGTGCCGCCGTAGCTCTCGTCTGGCTCGTATGGGCATACGCCAGACTCTCGGTCATAATATGGAAGGGTAAGAAAATAAAGATGGAGGGCTACACTCTTGTGGTTACGGGCAACAAAAATTTCTCTCCTTTCAGCTGGCGGGGATATGTTGTGGTTGAGAAAATTTCGGATGCCACCGAATACCCTGCGATAATGATACATGAGATGCGCCACCTCTCCGCATGCCATGACATGGATCTGATGCTCGCCCAGCTGTATGCGGTTCTTGTATGGTACAACCCGGCTTCATGGCTGATGATAGATGAGCTGAAGACTGTTCATGAATATGAAGCAGATGAAGCCGTGATTGACTCCGGACTCAACCTTAGGGATTATCAAATGCTATTAATAAAAAAGGCTGTTGGCGCGAGATTGCCGTCACTTGCCAACAGCCTGAATCACAGTAAACTTCAAAAAAGAATAACTATGATGTATCAATCAAAATCAAGAACGGCGGGTAAACTCGGGAGCCTCGTGCTTGTTCCCGCTCTCGCCATCGGCATCGCCGTAGTGTCAATCCCCGCAGTGGCATCGGTCATATCCGGTGCATCCGAAACCACATTGCTGGATTCCGACAGCAAAGTTAGCAAAATTTCCGCAAATACGGAATCACTTGCGGAAATGCGGGCAATCGCCCCTGCCTCCGACAACAAGGCGTTCACAGCTGTGGAGAAACTTGCCGAATTTCCCGGAGGGATCGAGGCAATGATGAAATGGCTGCAGTATAATGTCAAATATCCGAAAGAGGCTGAGAAAGCAGGCGAACAGGGAAAAGCTGTCGTCAAGTTCACAGTGAATAAAGACGGCAGTATCTCCAACGCCACAATCATAAAGTCTGTGTCGCCATCTATCGACAAGGAGGCTCTGCGCGTCGTGACATCCATGCCTAAATGGAAACCAGCTGAAAACGGCGGTAAGAAAGTGGCTTGCTGGTACGCGCTGCCTGTCTCATTCCGCCTGGCTCCGGACAAGGAGACAACTAAGAAGTAGCAATCCGGCGCATTTGTTATTTAGAGATAATCCATAAGCCCCATGCCGACTCTTGCAGTCAGCATGGGGCTATGATTATGCTTCACATTTGAGAGAGTTGCCGATATGACATTACAACGAGCGCAGAATCAGGGCGGAATAGGGAGCAAGCTCGATACGCCCGCCGTTAAAACGGTCTTCCGCATCCTGCCCGGTGAATTTACCGTCTTTCGCCACTATCACCCATTTCCCTTTTTTCACATTGACGACACGCGATGAAGACGCACCGTTGAAAACCACCTTTATCTCTTTCCACTCGTCTCCGTTGGCATTATCCTTCAGTGAATAGGAAATAAGATTGGGTTCGCGGGAAGAGTCAATCTCGTCGAATACAAGATGACGCGCGATATCCTCAGCGGAAGTCATCCGGAAAGCGGGGTGTTCTTTGCGAAGTCTTGCAAGATCACGGTAATAATCGAAAAGATCGCGGTATCTCGCCTTGTTGCTCCAGTCTATCGCGTTTATGGAATCGGGGCTTTTGTAGGAATTATGTACCCCTTTCTTGTCTCTGAACACCTCCTCGCCGGCGAACATGAACGGAGTGCCCTGAGATGTGAAGACTATGGTCTGAGCCAGTTTGGCGGCATTCAGCATATTTTCCTCACTCTCCCCCGCCATGGATTTTTTCAGTTTGTCGGTAAGGCAAAGGTCATCATGACAGGACACATAATTCACTATCATCTCCGGAGATTCCGCATATGGGAACTTGGAATTGTTACCTTTTGAATAATCCACCTGCGGATGGGCTGTAGCGGCAACGATGCCGATCTTCACGGTCTCCTCAAGACCCGGTTTGCCTGTGGCGAAACCACGGTCGGAAGCATCGGTATAATGCCCTTTCACAGCATCCCGCATGTCATCAGAGAAGACTGCAATATCTTTCATTGCCGACACATTCTCTTTCAGGGCACGACGTTCTGCCGCAAGGGGCGAGTCTCCTGCCGTCCACCCTTCGCCATACACGAATATCGAGGGATTGATTTTTTTAAGTTCCGCAGCTACGGCGTTCATCGTCTCAGTGTCATGTATAGCCATGAGGTCGAAACGGAAACCGTCGATATGGTATTCCTTTGCCCAGAATTTCACCGAGTTTATGATATAGTCACGCATCTGACGGCGGTCGGAAGCGGTCTCGTTGCCGCAGCCCGACGCATCTGAATATCTGCCGTCATCCCAATGGCGGTGGTAATATCCGGGTGCCGTCAGTTCGAAGTTGGAACCGTCGTTCTCCGCCGTGTGGTTATAGACCACATCCATAATGACACCGATGCCGGCATCGTGCAGAGCCTTCACCATCTCCTTCATCTCGCGGATTCTTGCAGCCGGATTCGAAGGATTTGTCGAATAAGAACCTTCGGGTGCGTTATAGTTCTGCGGGTCATACCCCCAGTTGTAGGTATTGTTCTGAAGATTGGTCTCGTCAACGGAATTGTAGTCGTACGACGGAAGGATATGAACGTGCGTCACGCCAAGTTCCTTAAGATGGTCAATACCGGTCTTCTCTCCTTCAGGCGAAGTCGTGCCTTTTTCTGTAAGAGCAAGAAATTTCCCCTTGTTCGCTATCCCCGACGAAGGATGCATCGACATGTCGCGATGATGCATCTCGTAAACAATCACATCGGAAAAATTCCTCACCTCGGGACCTTTGTCCTGATGCCAGCCCGCAGGTGATGTGGTAGAAAAATCAATGATGGCTGCGCGCTTACCGTTGACCCCTACTGCCTTTGCCCACACTCCCGGAGTCTCGGAAAGCCACTTGCCGCCGTGCTTCACCTTGAATGTATAGAATTTACCGTATAGTTTCTCCGGCACAGAAGCTGTCCAGGTTCCTGTTGACACATCCTGCTTCATTGGTAATGTCTTGTAAGGCACGCCGGTACGCCCGTTGTCATAAAGATTCACTACGACATCCTGCGCCTTCGGACTCCAGAGGCGAAAACGTGTGCCCGACGAATCGACCGTCAGCTCCAGGTCATCGCCTGAATAGACAGGATAGTTCTCAAAACGCGAGTCATAACGGCTCTGCGCCGAGACAAACCCGCAGGTCAGGTTGCCCGCCGGGAAAATCATGCTCGCGGCAACTGTCATGGAAATCAGATTTTTTGAAGATCTTTTCATGTAATCGTTTTATTTGTTAAGCTGTTGCAAATATAAGAATTTTCCATCAAAATAAAAAGTTCGTGCAATTACTGCAAAAGAAGCGCGTGCCGGGTAAAATTTCAATCCGGCTGATTTAACATTCATTAGCACTACACTGCAAAACCATGGCATCAAGGCAAGATAATTTTGCATCATAATAAACAAATAAACTCAACTTCAAAACTAAATGACTATGACTGCCACTACTTGTTCTTCAACTGCAACGGGGATGCGTGGCATCCGCCGTTCATTCGATCCCTACCTCCGCCCTGCATCACCCGCGTCAAAGGGCGACAGACCGATCTGCTACGGCGACCGTCTCTTCGCACGTCTCGTAATGCACGGGCGCACGGTCGTTGAGTTTATGGTCAATTCCATCAACGATCTTTCAGAATTATGGGGAGAACTGCGCCGACACTGCCGCGGTATCAGCGGTCTGGCAAAACTATATCTGCGCAACGCCTCCAGAGGATGGAGCATGGAAAAACCGCTCATGCTGTATCCCGCCTGAACATAAACCGACAACAATAAAAATAAAATGCCGCACGGATTCGCGCGGCATTTTATTTTTTACAGTTTCTTCCTTATGTATCTTTCTCAACCGATATATTCTTCGGCGACTGATTCCACGGCATCCTCGTCAACCTCCCATTTTCCGGGGTCCGCAGGACTCATTTTTATAAAGTCCATCACATCATAATAGTCGGCATCTTCGACTTCGTCAGCGCCATCGGTTATGCTGACCTCCTTGCTTTGCGGATCTATGCGCAGACGCGCATTGTCATCATAAGCCTCTTCATCGGCGATATAATCCTCCACCGCATTGCGCAGGAGATTCTCTAATTCCTCGTGTGTCATGATCTGAGAAATCAGTCTCTGTTACCGCCCAAAATACGGAGCAGGAACAGGAAGAGGTTGATGAAATCGAGATAAAGATTCATGGCACCCATTGTGGCAAGCTTGTCGGCAAGCGCCGGCTCAAGATTGGCGGCAGCCATGCGTCTTACCTGCTGCGTGTCCCACGCTGTAAGAACGGTGAAGATCAATACTCCGGCAATAGAGATAATCCATTCCAAGGTGGAGTTCGCCCAGAAGATGTTGACCACACAGGCTATTATAAGACCGAAAAGCGCCATCATCAGATAGGAGCCCATCTTGGAGAGATCGGTCTTGGTGAAATAGCCGTAGACTGACATCGCGCCAAACGTGCCGGCGGTGATGAAAAGAGTGTAGACAATCGTGCCGAGACGATAAACGAGGAAGATCGGAGCCAGCCAGCATCCCATCAGTGCTGAAAAGAGCACGAAGAGACCAAGCACCGCGCCCGATGACATTCTCTCCATTCGCGAAGGAATCACCCATGCCATGACAAACATGGCGATAAGCATACCCCAGAACACAAGACGGTTGCCGAAGAAGAAAGTAAGCGCCGCCGGTGAGCTTGCCACGCCAAGGGCGCAGAAGGCAGAAACCAGCAGACCTATGAACATACGCACATAAACGCGTTTCATCACCGCGTTTGTCTGAGCCACAACCTCCTGACCGCTATAAAAAGGGGGAGGCGTCATTCTTGAACTATTATATTCCATATCAATTTACAACTTAATTTGTTTGTAATTATTAATTTTATTTGATTTGACCTGTATGAATAGGCAAGAGGCTACATGCGCTCCGGCATCTCTATGCCGAGAAGAGACATCGCGCTCTTCAGCGTTCTGCCCACTGTCATCGACAGTAGAAGGCGGAGGTTGCGTTTCTGCTCGTTTTCCTCGCGCAGAATGGAATAGTCATGATAGAACTGATTGTATTCCTTTGCAAGGTCGTAAGCATAGTTGGCTATCAGAGCGGGGGAATAATTGCGTCCTGCCTCAGCCACAACCGACGGGAAGTCAGCCACTTTCTGAATCAAAACGGATTCCTTCGCATTTGGTTCGCTCTGCGGGGTGACAGCGGGGTCAAAACCTTCAGCCTTTCTTATTACAGAACGGATACGTGCATACGTATATTGGATAAACGGTCCGGTATTTCCATTGAAATCAATTGATTCCTTAGGATTGAAAAGCATGTTCTTTCTCGGATCCACTTTCAGAAGGAAATATTTCAACGCACCGAGACCCACCATGCGTGAAATCTCCGCACTCTCCTCCGCAGGCATCTCCGCGAACCGTTCGGCGCCCATCTCCGCAGCCGAGGCAACCATCGTGTCTATAAGGTCATCGGCATCCACCACCGTACCCTCGCGGCTTTTCATCTTGCCTTCAGGCAGCTCCACCATACCGTAGGAGAAATGAGTCAGGTCCTTGCCCCATTTAAAGCCGAGTTTGTCGAGAAGAAGCGACAAAACCTGAAAATGATAGTTCTGCTCGTTTCCTACGACATAAATCATCTTGTCAATCGGGAAGTCCTGATAACGCAGTTTGGCGGTGCCTATATCCTGAGTCATATACACGGAAGTGCCGTCGGCACGCAGCAACAGCTTGTGGTCAAGACCGTCTCCCGTAAGGTCAGCCCATACAGAACCGTCGTCCTTGCGATACATGATACCCTTCTCAATGCCGCCGAGAATCAGATCCTTCCCTTCAAGATAAGTGTCGGATTCATAATATATCTTGTCGAAATCCACACCCAGTCTGCGATAAGTCTCATCGAAACCGGCATAAACCCAACCGTTCATCATCTTCCACAGACCGCGCACCTCCTCATCGCCTGCCTCCCATTTGCGGAGCATCTCGCGAGCCTCTGCCATAAGGGCGGATTTCTTCTCAGCCTCCTCCTCGGAGATATTCTCGCGCTCCATGATCTCCTTGAGTTCAGCCTTGTAGTGCTTGTCGAAAGCCACATAGAAATCACCAATCAGATGATCTCCCTTCTTTCCGGCGGATTCCGGAGTTGCATTCTCGCCCCACTTCTTCCAGGCGAGCATGGATTTGCAGATATGTATTCCACGGTCGTTGACAATGTTGGTTTTGACAACCTTATGACCGTTTGCCTTTAGAATCTGCGACAACGAATAACCGAGAAGGTTGTTGCGCACGTGGCCCAGATGCAACGGTTTATTAGTATTTGGCGAAGAATACTCCACCATCACAAGATCTGAAGAATCGTCCGCCTTGCGGATCCCGAAATCGGGATCTGCAGCAATTTCATGAAGCAATCCGAGCCAGAAAGCGGGACTGACAGTTATGTTGAGGAATCCTTTCACAACATTGAATCTCTCCACCGCATCGATATTCTTCCCGATCCACTCCCCTATCTCTGTCGCAGTAGCATCGGGAGCCTTTCTTGAAATCTTCAGCAACGGAAACACCACTACCGTCAGATCACCTTCAAACTCTTTCTTAGTAGCCGAAGGAGCGACAAGCTTCGGCTCAACATCAGCGCCGTAAAGCTCTTTGACAGCTTTCACAACGCCTTCCGCTATGATATTCTCTATTGTCATCAGTCAGTTAAATTAATCACTCTTTAAAACCGATTCCGGGAAGCCGCACAAATCCGATTCTCATAAAATCTTATATAGAATCCGGCAATCAGATTTAAACAGTTTCCCAAACAGTTTCTTAAACTGCAAAAATACAAAAAATCGGTATGATATACAAATAAAGCCTGCTCCCTCCGAGGGAACAGGCTGAAAATCTTACCGTATACGGTTTTATTTTGCGAGTTCTGCGGCGGGTTTGAATTTAACGACCTTGCGCGCGGGGATCTGGATTTTTTCCTTAGTTTGCGGATTGATACCCGTACGAGCCTCTTTCTCCACAACAGAGAATGTGCCGAAGCCGATGAGCTGAACCTTATCATCATTTGCAAGAGCCTGCTCGATTGATTCGAGTGTAGCTTCGAGGGCAGCCTTTGCTGCTACTTTATTCAACTGGGCCTTAGCCGCGATCTCGTTTACTAAATCTGTCTTGTTCATACTGAATTTTGATATTTAATTGAAAATTTCTTTTGATATAGGGTGTATAGGGTTGTAATAGATTCTATTCCGCCCACAAATATAAGCAATTAAAGCAAAACATCAAACTTGTTACGGATATTTTTCAAAAAAAATCATAAAATCCCCCTCAAATACCCTGTCACCGCCCCTTCACCCGCATATCAGCAATGGGAAATGCGTCATTGCTAAAATAGAAAAGAGGACTCTCAAAACGAGAATCCTCAGTTCAGTACCCAGAGCCGGGGTCGAACCGGCACGGATTGCTCCACTGGTGTTTGAGACCAGCGCGTCTACCGATTCCGCCATCTGGGCATCGTTGCGGGTGCAAAGTTAATAATTTTTTTGCTTCCCGCAAATAGCATTGACATTTTTTATTCAAATCTGATGCGAGATTTGCGCAGAACTTTCCATGCGCCGTTCTCAAACATCGCTGTGCCGGCATTCTCAGTGATGATACTTCCCGCTCCTGCGGTGTCCTCGATATCTATAGCAGTGCATCCCCCCGAAAGATATTCCACAGGGTTGTTCAACGCCATATCGGCAACCTCTGGCATGTCGAGCACATGGAATGTGCCTACAAGTCCGTCTCTTGTCTCAAGCTTATAGATGGTATGACCCGGATTGGGACGGCGATCCGCCCTCACAAAGAGCCCTCTGCCGTTAACACGCCCGAGATAAAGTTCTGTCACTGCATTTCTTGTCGCATTCTGACGCACAGGCGCGGTTTTGGGTTCCGAAGCAACTCGGCTCTCCTCTTGCCCCCCTTTCAATTGGGCAATCTCCTCTTTGAGCGATTTTATATCGGACCGCAACCTTTTGTTTTCCGCCTGCGATTCCTCAAATGCCGCCTTATACTCCTCCATGGCTGCCTTTACAGAGGTATATTGTTTGCGCAGATCTGCGTTTTCCCTTGCCTGCGAAGCATTCCCAGAGTCTCCGGCACCGCTACGTTCCAATGGTTCTGACTGCTTTTTCATCATGTTGGCAGCGAACACCACAAGCCATACAACCACTCCGATCAGCACCACGAGCACAAGAACATAAATCCATGTGCCGCTGTCTTCTTTCTTATATTGACGGTCTTCCGTGTCACGGGCAATTGCGTCCTGGTCGGCGAGTATGTCTTCCTGTTTCTCCTGAATCTGCTCCGCCACAGAGGGAGCCGCCGGTTCCTCGGCTTTTGGCGCCGCCTCGGCGGGAGAGGGCTCGGCATCCGGCTTGACCTCCTGCGACATAGAAGACGCCGTCTTAACCTCCTCTTTAACCGCTTCTTTTGCAGCAGGCGCGGGAGCGGCGACCGTCATGGCATTTATGCGCTGTTTCACACGCGAACGCGCCACCTTGCCTTTCTCGGCAAGATTGGGTGATGTAAAGAAAGTCACACCCCAGAACTCCACGAGTTTAGCCTTGTCCCATGAAGCATAGTCGGAAGGAACTTTCACTGATTTAAAAGCCTTGATATTCTCTTTCTCTTTGGCTTTTAGCTTTGATTCAAGCTGCGACATTGTCGTTGCCTTGAAATCGTCAAGATATCCGGAACCGTCGTTGGCATATCTCAGATAAGCCTGGGCTGTTATGGTTCTCGCCTCCTCCATCTCCTTGTCTGTTACGGCAAACAGGGGAATAGCGAATACCGCCAGAACTACAGAAGCAATTATTCTCTTTATCATATTCAATTGTTGTTTTATACTTAAGCAGGTTTTTATAATCGTGGTGTCTGCCGTTTCAACAGTCCGTCACAGTTTCTTACGCAGTCGCGCCACCGGAATGCCCTGACGGTCACGGTATTTTGCCACCGTTCGCCGGGACACATCATAGCCACGCGCCGTCATCTCTTCCATTATCTTCTGGTCAGACAGCGGATGACGCTTGTCTTCCGCCTCCACCATCGCCGCGATCTCCGCCTCAACTTTGCGGTTTGTCGCTGCATTGCCGTCTTCCGCAGTCTCCCCGATGGAGTCACTGAAGAAAAAACGCAAGGGGAATATACCCCAGGGGGTCGCCACGAATTTATTGGTTGTGGCACGCGAGATTACCGACAGGTCGAGACCCGTAAGTTCCGACACATTCTTGATCATCATCGGGCGCAGTCTATATACATCTTCCGTGAGGAAATACTCCTTCTGAATCTTGACGATAGCCGACATCACCGCCATCATGGTCTGTTGCCGCTGAGTGAGCACCCGTATGAAATCGCGAGCATCATTATAGCGGCTCACAATAAACTCTGATCCTTTTTTGGGTCTTCCTTTGGCGGTACGTTCAAGATTCGCCATAGCCTGGTCGAAACTCTGTTCTATCTGCAACTCGGGAATACGGTTGTTGAGCGTGATTGTCAGTTCTCCGTCTTCATTGTTCACTATGAAATCCGGAATAATGACATTCGCCTCCTCCGCAGGGTCGGAACCGAGTGCGTTCCCCGGCTTCGGATTCAACGACAATATGAGTGCGAGTGCCGCGTCTACCCTCTCTGCCGGAAGATGAAGCTGTGATATGATGCGATGTTTGTGTTTCATGATAAACGCGTCGTATGCTTCACGGATTATCAGCAACGCATCATCACGCGTTTCACCGGAAGGAAGCGTTTTCAGCTGAAGTTCAAGGCAGTCTCTGAGTCCGAAGGCTCCGATGCCAGCCGGTTCAAGAGAACGCACGGCATCAAGAGCCTCCCGGGCTTCTGTGTCATTGACATCTATGCCCGGACCGAAAGCCATGTCATCTACAAGATTCGACAGCGAACGGCTGAGATATCCGTTTGAATCAAGATTGCCTACTATATATCTTGCGGCGAGTTCAACCTTCGGAGAAAGACGCCTTTCGGAAAGCTGGGCATAAAGATGGTCATAAAGCGATTCCGACTCATCGGCAGGTGTGAACACCGGTCTGTCATCATCATTGTTTCCGGCAAAAAAAAGGGGATAGCGACCGGTATCCTCCTCATGGGTCTCCTCTTTGACACCCAGAGCCGGATTGTCCTCAAGCTCGCGCTCGACCGCCTCGTCGAGTTCGGGCGCATTGAGTTCCAACAGCTTGACAAAGCGAAGCTGCTGTTGCGAAAGACGCATCCCGATGCGCTGCTCCATTTTCAGACTCTGTGCCATAGACGTGCTAAAAAAAACGGAACCGCAATTGGCACGGTTCCGATTTTGTACAGAAAGTGGGACTCGAACCCACACAGCCGGTAAAGGCCAAAGGATTTTAAGTCCTTCGTGTCTACCATTCCACCATTTCTGCATCCTCTTTCCGGTCTCGTCCGGAGTTCAACTGCAAAATTAGTTTCTTTTCGTGAAATTTCCAAATAACTTTCCAACCAATTTCCCGATTAGCCATTAACTTCCAATGAATCAAACAATCCTGCGAGCCTAATTGTTGATTATTTTAAACATGCACCCGCGAAACAGCTCGCTTGGCAAATTATTTTTCTGCATGTGCATGACTGTGTTGAATTATTTCTAAAAATTTCTAAAATCATTCATATGGAAGCAACATTCAAAGGAAATCCTGTCAGACTTTCAGGAGAACTGCCCGCAAAAGGCACCAAAGCACCTGCATTCACGCTTACAGGTCAAAATCTCAATGACATCTCACTCGAAGATTTACGCGGAAAACGCGTTGTGCTGAATATCTTCCCCAGTCTCGACACTGACGTATGCGCGGCATCTGTGCGACGTTTCAACAAAGAGGCTTCGGAACTTGACAACACAGTTGTGCTCTGCGTCTCCGAAGACCTACCCTTTGCCGCAGCAAGATTCTGCACCGTCAACGGCATTGAAAACGTATCTACCGCCTCTGGATTCCGTTCCGGCTTCGGCAAAGATTACGGAGTTGTCATCGAAGAGGGTCCTCTGCGCGGACTTTACACACGCGCTTTGGTAGTAATAGACGAAAACGGCGACATCGCCGGAACCTCTCTTTGCAAGGAAATCACGGAAGAACCCGACTATGAATTTGCAATAAGCCTGCTGAAACAAGCTTAGAACATACGCTGGGAATTGAGCGGCGGCAATAAAAACTTGTTTAAAAATAAAAGTTAATTTGCTCGCCATACAATCACCTGATAAATATCGCGTTAATATAAATGAGTCCGAAACCTCAGAGCTGTTGGAAAAAAATTTATCAGCAGGTTTCGGACTCATAAATTTAACCGATAAGCGCGATGAAAGCCACTTCAGCCAAGAGAGCCGCAATGGTCCTGTTTTCCACTATTATTTTTTACTGTGCCGCCTGGGCAGAAATAACCTCCCCCTTCGAAGCCATACGTTCACACCGGCAATGGATAACCATCAACACTCCCGACCCATCCGGTCTTGATGATGAAGAACTGATGCTCAGGGCAATGGATATTATAGATATACGCCTTCAGGAACCGGAGACAGAAAGGATTCTTATGGCTGCCGCGCGTAAAGTACCGGAAGTCAAGGATTATGTCAACTGGACTGCGACCCTTGACTGTGACACCCTCTTTCACCGAAAACGGGAAGCTCTGCTCGGCATGGCGAAATATCTTGATTCGCAGAAACCGGGGTGTTATGCCTCGAGGAAAATCAAATCCGAATGGCTCAATATAGAAAGCATGTTCCGCAATGTGCTCGCAGAATATGACTCTCTTATCCATGAACAGGAAAAAATATGCGGCATTTCGACTGACAGCAGAGAGAAAGCATTGCACCTGTCTCTGAAAATAGCACGCTTTGACGCACGCAGCACTCTCGAACAAACCGACAACCCTCTGTATTATCCGGAATTGTGGCGACTCGAAGACGAAGTGCTGGCAATGTATCCGGCAAACTCCACAGATTCTTCTGCATATCGCATGCAGCTTTACACTCAGCTCGCCATGCTGAAAAATCTCCCTCAGGATGACCTTAAAGTAAGACTGATGCTGCCGGACAGAAAGAATCCATATGACAACGGCACTCTTTATGAATATACAGGCGCCTTCAAAGATTATGCCTGCAACAGCGGCTTCTACCTTGACAAGGCTTTTGAGATCAGCAAAAAGATACACGGTCCATACCATCCGGCAACCGCCGCCTGCGCATATTTCCGCGCAGACTTCAATATCAACAACATCACGATCGATTCCGAGACAGTAGACAACATCCGCAACCTGAATGATTTCATGTCGATGTATTATCCGCGTCGTTCGAACGAAGGCAAACTGTGCCGTCTGCTGAAAGCTACGGCTGATTTCCAGTTTTCCGGAAATCCGAGACTTGGCTCTGACCGTGACGAGATATTGGAAATCTCACGGCTGAGTTACGGCGAATCAAGCCCCTATTACCTCAGCACCCTCACACGGCTGACAAGCCTGGCGGTTGCTTCCGAACCTGACTACAAGCCGTTTGTTGACTTCTTCGAATCCGAATGCAGACGGATATTCCCGGATGCGTTGCCGCAGACATTGTGGCAGATCTACAACTGCTCGGTCATCGGACACAGGGATCCCGAGAACTGCATGACAAAGATGAACCGTCTCAAAGACACCTATCTCCGTCATCATGACGGCAGCGCACTTTCCATAAAGGTCGGTGAAGAGCTGGCAGGATTCTTCAGTAACATGGCTTACAATTTCGAGGCGGCAAAAGAGGTACACAATACATTGGCGGATGATACGGAAAAACTGTTCGGAAAACACTCAGCCATGCATTTCATAGCACTCAGAAACCTTTTTAACGTCTCCACGACCGGAGTCGAAAAGCTGGATACTGAACACATGTCTGCCATTATACGCACTGCGGAAAGCAAGAATTTTCCGGCAAAGGAGATTGTTCTCAACACACTGAGAAACACCCTCGCCGATTATCTGTGGACTGCCGGAAATTATGAAAAAGCACAGACCGTCTATAAAAAAATACACTCCGGTCAACCTGCGGCAGACTGTCTGCGCGAACGTGTACGCGACGCCATATGCCGCATACTCTCCGGGAAAGAGAAAAACTCTCTTGAAGATCTTGCGGCTGCCACACGAAAGGAGATTGACTCGGCAACCCACACCTGGCTGTCACCCGGAATCTTATCAGAGCTTGCCCGATATTACGACCTTACGGGCGAACCGGAAACCGCAGTCGGCTTTCTTGAGAAAGCCATCGAGGCGCACAACTATCAGACTAACTATTCTCTTGACGATGAATATTTCGACATATCCGGAGAATTGGCGGCATTGTATGAAGCCACCAACAACAGAACGGCAGCCGCACGCCTCATAGCATCCGACAGGGAATGCATCGGTAACGCACACAATCTAATGCCGACATATTCCCTTGTAAACCATCTCCTCGGCGGCTACTACAGGGCACTCTCACGTCTGGACCACAATGCTGCCTTCTTCTACCTCGGCGCGGCAATAAATGCCATTCAGCAGATCGGTGTCACATCAGGCGGTTCCGACGACATGCAGTTCTCTCTGGGAATTTCCGGTTTTCAAGCCATAACAACACTGTTCGTCACCATTGACAGGCAACTTAAAGAGGCTGCAGAATATCTTGACAGTGATGACTTCAAAGCTTATAATGTAGACATAGACCTGCTTCTCGGGCAGTTCACGCAATGGATTCCCGCAATTAAGGAAAACATGACCCGGCTTGAACGAGATTTCCCGACATATGATCCCGAATACAGGACGAATCCCCGCTACCACACACTGCTCGCTTCTTTTGGCGCATTTTACCAGGCTTGTGAACATGACTATGCGAAATCAGAAGAATATCTGCTGAAATGTCTCGACCTTGTGGCGACTCCGGTTGACCGCAAGAATATACTGTTTAACCTTGCCGGACTTATGGAACTGGCAAAAGACTCCGTAAAGAACGACCATTACCTTGACCTGGCATACGAGACAGTAGAAAAGGATCCCGACAGGATGAGCGACACTGACCGTATCGGCGCACTGGCATACAGATTCAACAGAAGTCTCAAAGCCGATGACATAAAGACTGCCACGGACTACGCACGCAGGATATACGCGGAGAACCGGCGCATCCTCGACAGTAATTTCCAGCTCATGTCTTCAGCCGAACAGGAGAGAGTGTTCAACACATTCGGTGACCCTGCATGGGCGCTAACGACTCTGCTTGACAAAGACCCGCAGAATCTTTCTGCCGAGGCTTACGACGCGGTTGTATACCGCACCGGCATGCAGCTCCGCTCCCAGCAGGAAACCCGACGCATCATAAATGAAAGCAAGAATCCGGACATAAGGCTTGTAGCAGATTCCATAGCCACACTCAGAGCATTGCACAAACAAATCAACATCACTCCCGACCAATGGCTGACTCAGGAGGGAAGCAAAGGCTACAACGAAGCCTCACGGCTCGCCTTCAACATAGAAAGACTCGAGATGGAGTTGCTCGATCTTACCTCAGGAGAGAGGAAAGCGCTTAACCGGGATATTACATGGCAATCGGTAAGCGCGGCTCTGAAACCATCTGACGCTGCGGTGGAGTTCGTTATCTCCGGCTCCTACATCATGGCTCTCGTGGTCAGAAACGGTTCCGAAAAGCCGGTTCCGGTGAAATTATGCCCGTTAAAACAGTTTTCCGCCGCTCTTGAATCAGTCAATGCAAAAAACTCGGCGACAATGGCGAGACGCCTGTATCGCAAAGAATCGGCAGTTGATCTGTACAGACTTTTATGGCAGCCGCTCGAAACAGCCATCGCAAACGCTGAAACGATATATTTCAATGCGCCGGGAATATTGCATTCCATCGCTTTCAACGCAATCGAGACACCTGATGGAGGATACCTTATGGATCGTTACAATCTCAGACAGCTGACAACGACCGCTCAGGTAACTCTGCTTACGGGGGAGGAAACCGCTCCTGAGTCGGCGGCGCTTATGGGAGATGTCATCTTCGACCCCTCGCAGGTTGCATCGGCAGGCATCATGCCCGAAGCCACCGGCGAACGAGCCGTTGAAGATGATTATTCCCTTAACGATTTCGACAGCCGCGGAATAGCCCGCCAGTATTTCCGTTACCTGCCGTTCACCGCCACTGAACTCAAGGAAATATCGCAGACATTCGGAAACAGCGGGGCATACTCCGCTGTGCGTGAGAATGCATCAGAGAAGAGACTTCGCGAGATGTGCGCGAAATCGCCGGATGTCCTTCATCTTGCCACACACGGTTTTTTCATATCATCGGAAACGGATGCGATGCGCGTGCCTTTCATGAGACGCTATTCCTCGCAGATAGGTTCTCCCATGCAACGCTCGGGAGTCGCGCTTGCCAATGCCGAGGCAACATGGAAAGGAAGCGCCACACCACCGGAAGACAGCGACGGCATACTCACAGCCGCGGAAGTTGCCACCCTTGACCTCAGAAAAACACGGCTTGTGACACTCTCTGCCTGTGAGACCGCTCTCGGAGCATACAACTTTGAGGGAATACACGGCCTTACACGCGGTTTCAAACAGGCAGGCGCCAAATCTCTGCTTGTAAGTCTATGGAGCGTGAACGACAAATCGACAGCCTTATTCATGGCGGCTTTCTACCGCAACTGGCTCCGTGGCGGCGATCGCCATGCTGCGTACCGGCAGGCTGTTGACGAAGTGAGAGAGCAATATCCCTCCCCATTCTACTGGGCGCCTTTCATCATGCTTGACTGACAAACCGGAGTGTGTGCCCATCGCATGAACAAAGCCGGGATTCTTTCAGCACATCTTCCAGCTCGGGCGGAATACGGTAAAGTTTCAGCACACGGCTTCGCGGGTAGATATTGAAAGCCGGATTCCGGCTGTATCGCCATTCGAAACTTGCCACATTGCCGGCGGCGCAAAGTTGCCGGTGTATGTCGAAAATCCGCGAACGGGCACATAACGTGACGAACCGCTCTCCGCCAGACATCCGTATCAGACATATATAATGGTCTCTCACTGCCCGGTCGGAAGCATTTTCCTCTGCCGATGAACGGTGGGAGACAGTGACTCGCCGTCCGTGACGGCTGTTGACGGCATCCATCATTGTCCGGAATATCTTGCCGTGAGCCGAAGTATCCCGCAGACGGTTGACATGAATGTAAAGATGAATCATTTCATGGATAATCGTATCTTCTATAACCTCTTGCGGCAGGTCAAGACGGTTGCTTATCCATATTGAGAAATCAGTATACCGCCAGCCGCGTCCGTTGCGGATTCTGCGGAACTTCAGACAACCCAAAGCCCGACGGGAAGAACTCACATGCAACTCCACTTCCGGAAGAGTGCCGGCAAAGCACTCCCGGTTGAATTGCCGATAACTGTCGGTTATGAATTTCAGACTCGCACGCATGCCGATATCCTGATTATTGATTTGACTTACTTACAATAAACGTTTTTATTCATGAACAAGTATATGGTTTTTCGCCAAAACTGCGTTTCATTTAAAGATACGCATGTATCAGCTTAATCATACGCAAATACGGGTCTCCCGTTACAGGCGGGAAACCGTTTCTGTTTTGCGAAAAGATGCCCACTATAAACCTAATTATAATTATAATTAAAATGAAGAAAGTTTTATCTCTCGCGCTTCTCGCGCTCGTTTTCATTCTCCCCTCATGCGGTTCCTCTCAGGGCAACGCAGAGTATGTAAACCAGAAAATCGCAAAAGGGGAACAACTCT
>NZ_CAJMXD010000016.1:0-18580 GCF_905219685.1 Barnesiella sp. CU968 | reverse complement strand
ACCTGAAATGATGCCATCCCTCTCCGGAACGCATCCAATGACCGTATTACCCCTTGTGCGCCCTTTCTGCCGGTCACCTATATCAAGAGTCGGAATCCCGAACGATGGAGCCTCTATTATTCCGCTCGATGAATTGCCAATAACTGCTGCAGCATGCGCCAATGCGGAATAGTACCGGTCACGTCCCAATGACTTGACTGCAATGGCTCGTCCGACACTTTCCCCGCACCAATCCCCGACAAGTGATGCCACCGTCCTGCCTTCCGTGTCTGAATTGGGCATAGTAAACAAGACACTCACGACACCCTCCTCTGCATCTTTCAATACAACCGTTTCCAAGGCTTCCAACAAAGCCGTTGTCTGCAACGACGCCTCTCCAGGCTGCATGGTGACGGGATGAAAAGTGACGACAACAAATTCTTCGGCAAGAGACACACCGAGGCTATTCTCCAATTCAACCCTCGTCATAGGCGTAAAATGAGTGATAGCATCCACGGCAGGGCTTCCGGCATTGAATACTCTCTCCGGTTCTTCCCCCATCTGAATCACCCTCCGGCGATACTCCTCAGTGGAAGTAAAATGAAATGTCGAAAGTTTTGTTATGGCATGCCTGATTGAATCGTCATAAGCGCCTTCCGTGATTTCCCCTCCGTGAAGGTGAGCCACAGGTATGCCGAATATCATAGCGGCGGAAGCCGCCGCCAATATCTCGTAACGGTCTCCAAGTATCAACACAAGATCGGGAGCCAAACGGAAGAAGGCATCTGCGAATCCAGACATGGCAACACTCATTGCCTTGAC
The DNA here is from genome assembly GCF_905219685.1 of Barnesiella sp. CU968. Classification (NCBI taxonomy): domain Bacteria; kingdom Pseudomonadati; phylum Bacteroidota; class Bacteroidia; order Bacteroidales; family Barnesiellaceae; genus Barnesiella; species Barnesiella sp. CU968. Next base: position 17,779 of record NZ_CAJMXD010000016.1, on the reverse strand, counting down.
AGTGCCGCAATGGGAATCATCATCAAGCGGCAATGGAATCCTGACATCAACATCAAAACCGTCTTCTATAATTTCATTCACAGTCATGCCATAGGCAGCCGACAGATGCATGTTGGTGGCAACAATCTGAAGGCACACGCCATCTGTATCCTTAAGCCTTTTCATTAATCCGCTGAGGATTCCATATTCGGCACGGGTTCCGGTAACGACACAAATCTTACGCAATTTCAATAAGGTGTTTATATATTAGAGAATATCATCGATTTCAATCATTTCGTCGGGATTGAAATCACGGATTGCACGGGTGCCTTCGACCTCCCGCCATCTCATCGGTGAAATGCCATGTCCGGGGCGCTTTGCCGTCATATTGTTTTCTGTCAGCACCTCTCCTCTCTTTATATTGCAGGAAGCGACAATGCTTTTACGAGCCACTGCAACATTCGCAGACTCCGAAGGAGACACTCGCTTGCGTCCGTCACCGAGAGCTGTCTCTACATTCCTTATCGCCGCGACCATTGCCTTAAGTTCCATAGGTTCAAGCGATGCCCGGTGATCGGGTCCCGGAAGGTCGCGGGAAAGTGTGAAATGCTTTTCAATCACCGTTGCGCCAAGAGCGGCAGCCGCAACCGGAATTTCTATTCCGACAGTATGATCGGAGAAACCCACTTTCTCCGAGAAGTCACGCAAGGAGAGCATCGCCCGCAGATTCACGTCTGCCATAGGTGTGGGATACTGGGTGTTGCAGTGAAGGAGCGTCACCTTGGCAAGATCCTGGCCATTCTCAGCCAGGGCATTCATTGCCGCTGCGACATCAGAAACTTCACACATTCCGGTAGACATCACGACCTCCTCATTATATCCCGCTATCTTACGCAGATAAGGATAGTTGGTTATCTCGCCTGAGGGAATTTTCCAGATTTTCAGACCGAGCGAATGCAGAAAATCAACGCTGTCAAGATCAAAAGGTGTCGACAGGAATCTGATTCCTTTCCTCTCGCAATAATCCATAAGTTCCCGATGATCGTCCTCGCTAAGCTCAAGATTTTTCAGCATCTGCAATTGCGAGGAATCGGAGCCGTTCATATTCTTTTTCTGGTATTCCGCCTTCCCGGCATCTGCGGTCACGAGCTTTTCAGCCTTGAATGTCTGAAATTTGACAAAATCCGCACCGGCATCCGCAGCGGCATCTACAAGAGATTTCGCCATTTCAAGCGAACCGTTGTGATTCACTCCCGCTTCTGCTATAATACGTATCATAATCACTTGAGTTTTCTTGCCGGAAATCCGACATATGTTCCAGAGAGAACCGCGTCTTTGGCAAGCAGAGAACCGGCTCCGAGAAAGACGTCATCGCATATGGAAGTCCCCTGCACCATTACGGCGCCGCTTCCTACAAAACAACGTGCTCCCACGCTGCATGCCCCGTTGACTTTCGCACCTGTCGAGACATGCGTCAGATCTCCTACCGATGCATCGTGCTCGATTATGGCTCCGGTATTGACTATGACGCTCTCACCTACCTTCGCCGCCGAGTTTACTACTGACTGATGCAACAGTACGGTTCCCGCTCCAATGCTTGCACGAGGTGACAGAAAAGCGGTAGACGCCACAACAGTGGCAAGTGTTCCACCGGCATCCTTTACCCGGCGATGCAGTTTCTGGCGTGGAACGGAATTTTCTATTGATCCGATAGTGACAATAAATTCACAATCATCCACAAACCCGGATATATCATCGTCAGAGCCTATGACAGGATAACCTGACACTTCGGTTCCAATAAGTTCCGGCAAATCCAATATTCCTCGAATCTTTCTGCCACAGCTTTCCACAGCCTCTATCACAGAGCGGCAATGTCCTCCGCCGCCTATCAGTATCAGCTCTTTCTCCATCTGCAATCCGGCTTTTATGATTCAAGCTTGACCGATGACGGCAGATTCACTATTGTGTCTGCAAGCAAGACGGTATTGGTCTGCGAATCGCGCTCACAGTGCTCAAACATCGGCAGATGCCACATCAGCTCCCATATCGGGCGAGTCATCACACCGTGGTCGTTACTGTATTGCAGGAAACGGTCGCGTTCCTCGCGAGTGGGAAACGCAATCGCGTTGAGCCAATAATTTGACACCGACTCTGTCGGTTCCGCCATAAACTTTATTCCTCCGGGTTCCGATGCGAAAAATTCCCTGTATATTTCGGCAGTCTTTCTTTTCGAGGCAAGAAAACCTGAAATTTCCTCCAGCTGTGCACACCCGAGAGCGGCATTGATGTTGGGCATACGGTAGTTATAACCTATATGGTCATGTATGAATTCCCACCGCGACGGAACTTTCGCCTGAGTGGTCAGATGTTTGGCGAGGTCGGCGAGTTTCTCGTCATTGAAAAGAAGCATTCCGCCACCTCCGGTAGTTATTGTCTTATTTCCGTTGAAACTGATCGCACCTATTCTTCCGAAAGTGCCCGTATGCTTCCCTTTATAAAAGGAACCAATGCTTTCTGCAGCATCCTCCACAAGTTCAAGGCAATACTCATCGCATATCGATGCTATCTCGTCAATCCGGCATGGATGCCCGAATGTATGCATAGGCACGACACTCTTCACCCTACGTCCTGTAGACTTGTTCCTCAAAACATTACCGGCATCTTTAACCGTATGTTTTTCAAGCCATTCCCTGAGAGCAGCCGGAGAAAGCCCCATAGTGTCATAATCCACATCTATGAAGACAGGATGCGCCCCTATGTAGGATATGGCATTGCACGTGGCTATAAACGACAGAGATTGAGTGAGCACCTCGTCATCTCTTTCGACACTGGCAAGCATCAGTGCCATGTGAAGGGCGTTGGTTCCGCTGACACATACCACCGCCCTGCGTGCACCAGTATATTCGGCAATGTCCCTCTCAAAACGGTCAACGAACGCACCGACACTCGACACAAATGTCGAGTCGATGCATTCGTCAAGGTATTTCTTTTCATTTCCCGAGAACGTCGGTGCATGTAGAGGCACAAAATCCCCCTCTCCGGCACCGAACCTGTCTCTTATCATACGGAGAATCAATTCATATTCCATAGGTAATCGTCAAGTACTTGATTTAAAAGCTGCTGTTCATGTTTACAAGAAACGCATACAATATCATCCCGAGAAAGAATGTTATTCCAACCCACATTTTGGCATTTCGCGCACAATCGTGAGCCGCACGGCGGTACCCCATTTTTTCATCAGCCGTATATAAATCCTTTCCCTGCCTGGATTCACCGCGCAGATACAGATCCCATGCCTTACGCGACATTACAGAATAATATATCGCGACAAATCCGGTCGGAGGGAAACACAGCAATGTCAATAGTATCGACACAGTCAGCAGAGACACCGGCGCATGATCAATCTCCTCCGGGTCATCCTGAGGCATCGGGAAAGGATAGCCTCCGTCTCCGGCTTCCCGAGTCTCCTCAGCCTCAGGCACAGCCGGTTGCTCTGCCACTATCGGCACAGGATGCAGCTTATCGAAGATTCTCTGCCTGTAATACCTGCAGATATCCGCCACATCGGCTGCCTGTTCCCAGTCAGACATTCCTTTGGACCACACATACGTGTCGGGTGTGACTCCCGCCTCATGGAGGGCATCAAGTGTGAACGGTCCCCGGCGCTCGCCGTCGATCATTGCGAAATAAAGAGCCATCCTGTCTGCTGTCAATTACCCAAACCGGCAATCTGGTTTATAAGCATACTGGTCGTACCGGTGACAGTAAGGAGAAAACCGATGCCGCCGAGCACAAGAGCGATGATAGTCATTGTGCGTGCCGAGGAATTGCTCATGTCGCCGTTCTCCCCGAATCCTTCGTTATAGAACTTGTTGGCGGCATTAGCTTTCGTTATGCCTATTATACCGAAAATCATTCCATACAAGAGAAAAGAGCACCGAAGATTGTGCCTACAATTGCCCAGGGCAGCCAGTTGGTGTGAGGTATCGGTTCGTTGGCACGACCATACACGGTGTACGGATCCGGAGGTGTGTTGCCATAACCATTACCGCCATAAGGGGGCTGCGGCATACGGTGAGCCCGGCTTGCATATGGATCAAGCGACTCCTCGGGACGCGCATATCCGCCAAAAGCGGAATCCCCCATAAATATGTCGGCAAGTTCGGGAAGAGTATCAGCCTTCACCCAGTCGGCAAGTCCCTGACGCCACACATAGGAATCAGGCTGTATGCCGGCAGTCATCAGCCGGTCCTTTGAAAGCGGACCGGACTGAACACCATTTATTATTACAAAATATTCCATATTCTACATGTTTTTACCGTGACAGTTCTTGTATTTTTTGCCAGAGCCGCAAGGACAGGGATCATTACGGCCGATTTTGGGACCTGCCTTGACCGGTTGCTGCGCGGGAGCGGGACGGTTCACGCTTGCTGCAGCCTGACGCTGTGCGCTCTCCCCGGGGTATGCATCGCGTGTGGTGCTGTAGTTTGCATACGGATTGTATGAAGAACGCGCCTGAGCCTGCGTCGCCTGCTCCTGCATCGCACGCGCTTCGGCAGCTTTTGCCTCGGCTTCTTTTGCTTCTTCGTAATCCACTACCGCAAGCCTGCCCCTCATAAGAGTGGCAACTGACTTGGAGTTCATATCATAAAGCATCTTCTTCCAAAGTTCGAACGCCTCGATCTTGTAGATCACAAGCGGGTCTTTCTGCTCATAAGAGGCATTCTGAACTGATTTGCGAAGCTCATCCATTTCGCGGAGCTGCTCCTGCCATGCCTTGTCTATCGAAGACAACAGAACTGTCTTTTCCCACGCTTTGGTAAGAGATTTGCACCCGTCGGCATAGCAATCTCCTATATCCGCACGGATATTGAACATGCGACGACCATCGGTCACAGGCACGCCTATCATACCCTGCGCGCCACGTTCCTCTACAAACTCCTTGATATACGGAGCAGCGGTATTAGCCATCTTCTCCTTGTTGCGTGCGAATGTATTCATCGCCTCTTCGGCAAGGCGGTCAGTCAGATCACGCGAGTCGATTTTGCTGAATTCCGTCTCGCTGACCGGAGCCTCGATTGCAAGAGACTTGTTCACATCCTCTGTGAATTCATCGTAGCTTGAATACTTGCGGTTTGCGAGTTCACCGGCAAGTTCATAGACCATATTAGCGATGTCCGTACCTATACGTTCACCTTTGAGCGCGTTCTGACGGCGACCGTACACTCCCTTTCTCTGGGCATTCATGATGTCGTCATATTCCACAAGACGTTTACGGATGCCGAAGTTGTTTTCCTCGACACGTTTCTGAGCGTTCTCTATGGATTTGGTGACCATGCTGTTTTCAATCATCTCTCCCTCCTTGAAGCCAAGACGGTCAAGCATCTTGACAACGCGGTCATTGGCGAAAAGACGCATGACTGTGTCTTCAAACGACACGAAGAACACAGAACTGCCCGGGTCTCCCTGACGACCGGCTCGACCTCTGAGCTGACGGTCCACACGACGAGACTCATGACGTTCCGTGCCGATGATGGCAAGACCGCCTGCTGCTTTGACCTCGTCGGAGAGTTTGATGTCCGTGCCACGACCCGCCATATTGGTCGCGATAGTGACAGTACCTTTCTGACCAGCCTGTGCGACGATATCAGCCTCTTTCTGGTGCAGCTTGGCATTCAGCACCTGGTGAGGGATCTTACGCAGTTTCAGCATCTTTGAAAGAAGTTCGGAAATTTCTACAGAGGTGGTTCCGACAAGCACCGGACGACCTGCGTTTACCATGTCTTCCACTTCCTGAATGACAGCCGCGTACTTCTCCTTCTTCGTGCGGTATACACGGTCGTTCATATCATCGCGGATGACAGGACGGTTGGTAGGAATCTCAATCACATCGAGCTTGTAGATGTCATAGAATTCTCCAGCCTCGGTCATCGCGGTACCTGTCATACCGGCAAGTTTACGATACATACGGAAATAGTTCTGCAATGTGATTGTAGCGTAAGTCTGAGTTGCTGCCTCAACCTTCACACCCTCCTTAGCCTCGATTGCCTGATGAAGTCCGTCGGAATAACGGCGTCCCTCCATGATACGTCCGGTCTGCTCGTCAACGATCTTGATCTTATTGTCATCGATCACATATTCCACATCCTTGTCAAAGAGAGTGTATGCCTTGAGAAGCTGGTTGACGGTATGCACACGCTCCGCCTTGATTGCATAATTCTGAAGAAGCTGATCTTTTTTCTCACGCTTTTCATCGGCGGTCAGGTCTTCGTTCTCAACCGCCGACAACTGGGCGGCAATATCGGGAAGAATGAAGAACTCCGGATCCTGGGTCGTGCCTGTAAGCACTTCTATACCCTTGTCGGTAAGCTCAATGGAATGGTTTTTCTCATCTATCACAAAGAAGAGCGGTTCAACCGCCTTCGGCATCTCGCGGTTGTTGTCCTGCATATATTTAGCCTCGACCTTGAGCATAAGCTGCTTGATTCCATCCTCACTCAGGAAGCGGATCAACGGGCCATGTTTCGGGAGAGCCTTGTAAACACGGAAGAGCGCGAGTCCGCCTTCTTCCGTCTCACCTTTGGCAATCTTGTCCTTGGCATCGAGAAGGAGATTCTGGGCAAGTTTGCGCTGGGCGTTCACGACCTTCTCCACGTTGGGCTTGAAGTCGTTGAACATCTGGTCGTCACCTTTGGGCACCGGACCGGAGATGATAAGCGGAGTTCTTGCGTCGTCTATAAGAACCGAGTCAACCTCATCGACAATCGCGTAATAATGTTCGTCACGCTGAACGAGGTCTTCAGTCTGCACAGCCATATTGTCGCGGAGATAGTCGAAACCGAATTCGTTGTTGGTTCCGAACGTTATGTCGCAACGATATGCGTTACGGCGCTCTTCGGAGTTGGGCTGCGTTTTGTCGATGCAGTCCACAGTCAGTCCATGGAACTGATACAACGGTCCCATCCATTCCGAGTCTCGTTTCGCAAGGTAATCGTTAACGGTAACCACGTGCACACCCTCTCCCGTAAGTGCATTCAGGAACACCGGCAAGGTAGCCACAAGGGTCTTTCCCTCACCTGTAGCCATCTCCGCGATATTGTTGGTTACCTTTCCATTGTTCATCAAACCGTGGAGCACCATACCTCCGATAAGCTGCACATCATAATGCATCNTATCCCACTTCATGAGATTACCGCCAGCCATCCATTCGTTCTTATAGATAGCCTTGTCTCCGTCTATTGTCACGAAGTCCTTGCCGGCTGCGGCAAGCTCCCGGTCTGCCTGAGAGGCTGTAACCTCGATGGTGTCATTCTCCTTGAAACGGCGTGCCGTCTCCTTGACAACCGCGAAAACCTCCGGCAATGCCGCGTCAAGTTCTTTCGCATAATTGTCGAACATCCCTTCGCGGAGATCATCTATTTTCTTCCACAGCGGCTCGCGCTTGTCGTAATCAAGAGTCTCGATTTCTGCGCGAACGGCAGCCATCTGATCTTTATATTCCTGCGCACCACCTCGTATGCGGTCACGGATAGCATTGATACGTCCTCTAAGCTCGTCGTTTGAAATCTCCGTGATCTGTGCGCTTATGGGATTGATCTCTTTCTCAAGACGCTGCCAGAGCGGACGGACCGCACGCTCCGACTGGTCGCCAAAAATTTTATGTAATAATTTAGATATCATTATGATGTTTAATTTTTTTCTGTTTAATATCATTCAGCCAAGAGGCTGCATATTTATCTTGTCACACACTCGTCAGTGCCTTTCGAGAAGAAGAGGTTTTGATACCGCCCCGTTCGGAGAGCGGATCCGGAGTATGCTGCTTACTGTCGGTGCCAGAGCTGTGGCATCTACAGGAAGCGATATTTTCTGTGGCACTATTCCCGGAGCTACGATAAATGCCGGTGTAAGCACAGGAGTTTCCCTGACAGGATGCGACGTGACCGGATAATCCAGATCATCCACAACAGCCCAGCCGGGATTGAATGTCACAAATATGTCGCCCCCCTTCTTAGGGTCTACAGAGAGTCGGAGACGTTCCTGTTCGGGAGTGCGGGGAGAAAGTATGTCATATAAAGTGAAAGCATCCGACACACCGCTCATTCTGGCGAGAAAACTTCTCGCATCTGCCACAACGTCACTGACATCAAGTTTTTTTTCCTCTAAAAGACTATGGTCAAGATAGAGATGGCTACCCCTGAATGCGACCACATAATCAGCATTGCCGTGAAGGGCGGAAAGGTATGAATTTAGCAGCGATTCCGCCCTTTTCATCGAGAACTCTCCGGTCGGAATCCTGTATTTCTTGTCATCTATCACGGCATCGTCATAATAACCGGTAGATGAAAGCCATATTACCGCATTTCCGGCACCCACATATTTGTCGATAGCCTCGAACAATCTGCCGAGCTGGCTGTCAAGCCTCAGATAAGCGTCTGTAAGTTCGGCACGGAAATCACCATCGGAAACATATTTGTATGGTGCCAGCGTATATCCGACATTGATCATATCGACCGCATTGCCGTTGCTGCCGATCTTCATCTGCTTCAGACATTCTATGGCAACGTCCGTAACCTCCGCGTTTCCGACAGGCGACGCGCTGAAACGGCGGTAAACCTCCTTGTCGGAACGAGGGAACATGTGTCGGAACGGATATATCTTTTTCTGCTGCGGAAGTCCGGGGAATTTTTCAATCGGAATAGAGGGCTTCCACTGCATCGTGTCGATTCGCGATGCTACGGAATATGAATAGTTGCGTGCGCTGACTGGCGCGGGGAGATTCTTGTAATAGGTAGTAGTCGCCCAGTTTCCGGTGTTTTCATTGATCCAGCATGCCCCGGTGCCTGCATGGCCGGTCATTATGACCGCAAGCTGAGGATCAGCGGCAAACGAATAGATCGACGAAAGAGCAAGACCGTCTACGGCAAGCTCGTCACTGAGTGTGGAAAGGCGCAGATTCTCCGGAGAATAAGAGTCGTTGGTGAAATTCCCCAAAGTCTTGGAATCCAGGAGCGCAGGCTGCATCTTCCTGGTGACAGGATCATACACGGATTCGGAAGCCACACCGGTATTTGCCGGATATGCTCCGGTATAGAGCATTGCGGTGGCTGTGGCGGCATCAAGTCCCTTCACCTTGAAATCGATGTCGCGTATATAAGCGCCATCCTTCATCAGCCGCTTGAAACCACGGTCTGTGAAGTATGACTGCAGAAACTCTATGTAATCAGTGCGGAGCTGATCAACGACAATTCCCACCACGAGTCTTGGGCGCTCCCCCTCGTCGTGGGCTGCCTGAACCGCCACGTTCATTGTGGCAAGACCGCACAGCACTGTTGATAATATTCTTTTCATTGTTAAATTTACCTTTTCGCATAATGACAAGCGCATATGCTATTGCAAGCACAACTGTGGCACCCATCATCGGAAAAACCGCCGGACTGGCGCTCTGTATCTGGAATGGCCATACAATCAGAAGGCTGCCTACCGCTATAATATTATACCACGCAAGAGCAAGTGCTCCGTAGCGTAATTTTCGACCTAACACGCATACCGCCATCAAAAGCTGCAGCGGATTGAGCCAGATGAGAAGAAGATTGGGAGATGTCGCCTCGTGTTCCGAAAAAAACACAAGCAAAAACACCACACACCCTGCAATACCGCAAATTCCGAACCAAATCGTATAAAATACAGATAATACTTTCTTTTTCCATAGCTGCCAGCCGCACGCCAGCAGCGAGAGCGACAGAAATGCCACACCGAAAGCCATAGGTGTCATATACCATGGAGTCGGAGGAAGAACAGGCTCTCCCCGCTTCTCAAGAATCACCCTGCTTTCTTTCACCAGCGGGCGACCATCCGCGAAATGGGCGGCACCTGCCTTTTCCATCATCTCCATCGGAACGAACATCTCGTCACGCCCTCTGACAGGACGGTCAAGACCGCCTCCGAGTGCGAGATCTATGCCAAACTGATACCATGGGTAGTTATGATGATAGGCTCGCATCTCTTCTCTGAATGTGCCGTATCTGACATCATCAGGATATATAATTCTGGAATCAACAGCGGAATCGAGTCGCCAGACAATGCGGGTGGCGCAGTTGTCTTTGACGTAGTTATAACGATACTTGCAGTTTTCGGGTTTAGCCTCTTCCCTGAGAATATTCAGGAAACGCGATGCTTCCGTCTGGGAGAGGTTTAGGTCTTGCTCCGTCACCGTTCTGCCTGCTTCCTGATATTCAGGCAGAAACCAATAAAACGGATAACCCGCAAGACGGTAGTCGGTTTCTCCTTTGACAAACCGATAAATAAAATTGGGTTCTGTGAAATCAAACACTCCGTAATTCCATATGGAATCTACAGGCTGACCGTGAAGTATGCCGCGCACACGTACCGCCTCATGACCACAGAGCTCATAAATTTCCGAACCGGGAGAGCAGGTTATAAGACTCACAATAATAGAGTCTTTTCGGATTTCCTCCCCGAAGAGAGTAAACCCGAAAAGAATCAATGTCATTATTGTGATTATCCTCGCTTTCAATTTAAATTGCAATGATTTTAGAAATTGCAGTTTTTCGGATAACGTGGAAATGGAATCACATCACGGATATTCTGCATTCCTGTAACAAAAAGAACCAGACGTTCAAACCCGAGACCGAAACCGGAGTGCGGCACGGTGCCGAACTTGCGTGTGTCCATATACCAGGGCATGTCTGCCATGCCGAGTTCCTCCATGCGCGAGCAGAGAACATCATAATTCTCCTCACGTTGCGAACCGCCGATTATCTCACCGATCTGCGGGAAAAGGACATCCATGCCTCTCACGGTTTTGCCGTCTTCATTGAGTTTCATGTAGAACGCCTTGATTTCCTTGGGATAATCGGTAAGCATGACCGGACGTTTGAAATGCTTCTCCACAAGATAACGCTCATGCTCGGAAGCAAGATCCGCACCCCAGTAAACAGGGAATTCGAATTTCTCACCGCTTTCCTCAAGGATTTTCACACCCTCTGTATAAGGAAGACGTACAAAGTCATTCTCGACAACAAATTTCAGACGGTCGATCAGCTCTTTGTCGAAATGGTCGTTGAGGAACTGAATGTCATCCTTGCAGTGGTCAAGCGCATAGTTGATGCAATACTTGATAAATTCCTCGGCAAGATCCATGTTGTCATTGACATCATAGAATGCCATTTCCGGCTCAATCATCCAGAACTCCGAAAGATGACGGGGTGTGTTTGAATTCTCTGCACGGAACGTGGGACCGAAAGTATAGATGCAACCGAGTGCCGTTGCCCCCAGCTCGCCTTCAAGCTGACCGGAAACGGTAAGGCTTGTCGGCGCACCGAAGAAATCCTGGCTGTAATCGACATTGCCATCTTCCGTGCGGGGAAGCTCTTCCATCGGAAGAGTCGTCACCTGAAACATCGCTCCGGCTCCCTCACAGTCTGATTCTGTGATCAGCGGCGTGTGAAAATAATAGAATCCTTTGTCGTTAAAGAATTTATGGATTGCGAACGCGAGCGCATGACGAATACGCAACACTGCGCCAAAAGTATTTGTGCGCGGACGAAGATGCGCTATCTCACGCAGAAATTCAAGAGAATGACCTTTCTTCTGCAAAGGATATTCCGCAGGATCCGCCGTTCCATAAATCTCAAGCTCCTCCGCCTGAACCTCAACGGTCTGACCCTTTCCCTGACTCTCGACCAGAAGCCCCTGGACATGTATGCTCGAACCTGTGGTAACAGTCTTGAGGCTTTCTTCGGAAAACCTGGAAAGGTCAAACACAATCTGCAGGCTATTGATGGTAGAACCGTCGTTAAGAGCTACAAACTGAACGTTCTTGTTTCCTCGGCGCGTACGCACCCAACCTTTTACGTCCACTTCCGAGCCTGCATATTTCGAAGGCTCGGAAAGGAGTTCCCTGACGGTTTTTCTTCTTATATCTTTCATTATATATTCAATTATTCAAAGGCACCCATGCGCAAATAGTTCACCTCTTCCTGTGTCAGATATCTCCAACGGCCGCGAGGAAGATTTTTCTTGGTAAGACCTGCGAAATAAACACGGTCAAGCTTCGTGACACGATAGCCGAGACTCTCGAAGATACGTCGCACAATACGGTTGCGTCCGCTGTGAATTTCGATACCAGCCTGGTTTCGGTCTGTATCCGACACATAACTGATGGCATCGGCATGGATTTCTCCGTCTTCAAGTTCTATGCCGTCGGCTATGCGCTGCATATCCTCTTCCGCTATATCTTTGTCTGTCCAGACATGATAAATCTTTTTCTTCACGAATTTCGGATGCGTGAGTTTGGAAGCGAGGTCTCCGTCGTTGGTGAGGAGCAGGACTCCTGTTGTGTTGCGGTCGAGACGTCCTACTGGATAGATGCGCTCCTGACACGCGTTTTTCACAAGGTCAAGAACGGTCGTACGTCCGTTGGGATCATCGCTTGTTGTCACACAATCCTTGGGTTTATTTAGAAGCACATAGCATTTGCGCTCCGGAGTGACCACCTTCTCATCATATTCCACGACATCGTTACGTGAGATTTTTGTTCCGAGTTCAGTCACGACCTCGCCGTTCACCTTCACCTTTCCTGTTGTGATATACTCATCAGCCTCACGACGAGAGCATATTCCGGCATTAGCCATATACTTGTTGAGACGGACCTGTTCATTCGGATCGATATCCTCAAGCACATAATCAATCTGCTTTGGACGCGGCATGAACCTCATGCCCGGGTTATTTCTGTTGTTATTTGGACGGAAGCCCTGCTGACGAGGCTGCCCGTAGCCTCCCGGCTGACGGTTATTCTGCTGACGGTAACCGCCCTGCTGACGCTGCTGACCGTAACCTCCCTGCTGACGGTTCTGGCTGTAGCCTCCCTGCTGACGCTGCTGACCGTAACCTCCCTGCTGGCGGTTCTGGTTGTAGCCCCCCTGCTGGCGAGGCTGTCCGTATCCGTTCTGCTGACGGTTCTGGTTATAACCGCCCTGCTGGCGAGGCTGGGAATATCCTGAAGGACGCTGCTGATAATTGTTCTCACCGTTCTGCTGCTGATATCCGCCCTGACGCGGCTGTCCGTATCCACCTTGCTGGCGGTTCTGGCTGTAGCCGCCCGGCTGACGGTTGTATCCACCTTGGTTATAATTTTGATTACGCGGCTGGTAGCCACCCTGACGTCCGTAACCTTCCTGACGGTTGTAACCGCCCTGACGGTTCTGATTGTAGCCATAGTTTCTTTGCTGATACGGGCGCTGTTCACGCTCCTGACCGTCAGAACCCTGACGATTGCTGTCAGAAGGATAATTCACTTTTTCGTAGCGCGACTCATTTTCCCCGTTTTCCGACGAAGATACATTCATGCCGGGAACTCCAATCCGCGGTCTTTTAGACTTTTTAGCTTCTTCCTTTGTTAAAAAATTCAGCACTTAGGGCATCTCCCCCTTCGGCAGTCGCCTGATTGACAATCGTTTTTCAGTAATCGGTATAATAAATTATATAGTTTAAACTTGCTTATTGTTAACGAATTATATAATTCAACTGCAATTGACCTAAATGGGTTCAATCTTATAAACGCGCAAATATAGACATTTTTCTCCAAAAGTCAAAAGAAATCGCGTATTTTCAAACATTTTCGAATAAATATGGAGTGCAAGGACAAATGCAACGCAGATGTCAGACATTAGCCATTGCATAAAACTTGTATATTTAACATAATTTAACAAACGGGGGGGGTATTTTGATTTTTTATTACTAACTTTACCCACGACAACAAACATTGACAGTATGCAAATAAATTTCACGAATCATTTGCAAAACTGACAAATAAAGTGTAAAAACAACACTCTTCATGATGTTCATCTTATCATATAAACTTCAGAATGATACCCAATAATTAACAATAAACTAAAACTTATGGGAATTTTTACTAAAACATTTCTTTCACTTACACTCCCGGTCTTGAGTATCGGAGTGTTCGCTTCCGACGCAGACGCAAGAAGCAATTATCCTGCAAATTTTGACTTGGATAATTATGTCTACAAAGCAAATAAAGCAGCTTCACCTTTCGAAAGCGAACGGACACAACAGATCAATCTTGCCAATGAAATCCTTGATGGCAAAAAAGGGAACAGACGAAATGCGCATATTTCACAACCCGTCGTTGCCTCTATCGGGCCGAAGGAGATGATTGAAAATATCGAGACACCATGGGGAGAGACCTGGTTCTATACAGGCTCATTTAAATATAGTTACATCCATGTTAGCGAGGATTACGACCGTCCGGTCATGCAAGAATTTGAATTTCAGATATATGACAGTCAGATGAAACCCATGGGAACAATCCGCGATAAGGTGTCATATAAAGTATATGAAGACGCTCCCCGCGACCCAGCTACTGCAAAACCGGAGGACATAGAGCTATATGGTCCATACCATAGGGAAGTAGCCGTGGCAAAATGCGAGATCACTCCTATTATAACACGCAATTTCTTTAACCGGGATGAAAAGATAGAGATAATAGTGGGCATTAGCGTTCAGACCACGTATTATATAAACAACAATTACAACAAAGTCTACCAGCTTGGAGGAGAAACCATAGAGGATAAGGACTTTGAAGGGAACACACAATCATACAACAAGCTCATTTATGAAATACCGATGCAATTAGGCGACGTATACAGCAAAATTGACAGCAACGGCAAAGAGAAGACATATATGACATTCATGGGTGATTATGAACCTGACGAAGATATCGAAATCCCCGACGGAGGAGACGAAGGCAGCGATATACCCTCTTATATCCCGGGATTCTGGGAACAATATTGCGCATATGGAGTTGACGCGATCGTATATCGCGGCGTACGTGACGGCGAAACCGAGATACAGCCGGTCATGACAAAGAAATTCCCGTTATGCCGCCTCCCGGGAGACATGCAGAGCACCCCTTTCATAATGACACTGTCACACAACGACAAACCATATATCGTTCAGCAATATTACGAGGATACATTCTATAATCCGTATCACTCGCCAATTGACGACATGTCAATGAGGGAAAACAACAAACTTGTAATCGAAATATACGAAGAGAATGAAGACGGGACAGGCTTCAAGCTCTCACAGACAACTAAAATACCTATATATTTATCTGAAAGCTTCGGTGGAAACACCATCATAGCATCATATTTTTCGGCTGGTGATTTCAGATATCGCGACGATGTGAATTTCACAGACTTCACAGACAACGGCAAAGCTGCATTTTTCATAACCAAGCAAGACTACGTTGCGGGGCAGGATGACAATTATATCCGTTCGTATTATCTGTATGACGACAACGGTGCCTTAAAAAACGCCATATTCGAAAAATGCGAAAGCCACATCCGGATGAGCGACATAGAAGGCTTCGAACCGCAGGAAATGTTCATCGGCACCAACTCAATGGGTGAATATATATTCCACTTCGTTGACATGAAGTCGCTAAAAGAGGTTTTAAACCTTAATTACCTCTATCAAATAGACCCGGATACGGAACCCGAAAGCTTGACATCCAACATGGATCGTGTAAAAGACGGAGATTCATATAAATATGCCAACGAACTCCGATTTCCCATTCAGGACGAAGACAATAATGACATAGCGCGCGTGATCTGGATAAACAAGGACGGTTCTTACGACCGTACTGATGAAATCAACATGGGCACAGGCGTACTTTACGCACAGATATATATTGACAACAGCACTCTTAACCCGGACTATTTCTACAAAGACAACACTAAATATAACGAATACATGATGCTCGTGAAGCGAGGCATAGCCGGAGAAGGCGCAGTTGAAGAAGTATTGGTCGGACAGGCAAGCAATCCTGATTACCCCAAAGGACGCATATTCCTGACGGATGGTCCGGACGAGCGCGGAGCACTCGCAAAAGTCATGACTTACAACCATCCGGAGCAACCGTTGCTTTTCATCACTAAATACGACAAGCCGAAAGATATCCATTCCTGGGACATATACGCATTGCCCTTTACTTCAGACGGAGATAGCTCTGTAGACGAAATCGCATCTTCCGCAACAAATGAAGGTTCTATAGCCTTCGACGGAGTTTCAATAAGATGCGAAGGAGCTTCAATTGAGGTTTTCGATATCCGAGGAATGAAAGTTGCCAAAGGAAACGGCATCGTGAACATCTCACATCTCGACGCAGGAATCTACATCGTCACTGCCAATGGCGAGACGCTTAAGGTTCAAATGCAATAACTACACTTACAACACCTTGACCGGAGTTTAAGCCGGAGCGCAAGCTCCGGTCAAGGCTATCTTTTTATCTTTAAATACCTTTTTTATGAAACAATCTCGACTATTCATCGTGGGTATGCTGTTGCTTTCAGCGTTGTCTTTCTCAACAAAAGCTGCAGATTTTTCCTTCACAGTCAACTGGGACAATCCGGGAGCCGTGCAGATCATTCAGGGAGGTGTATCATCTCCATCATTGACGATAGATGCGGACAAGACCTCCTGGACAGGCACAGAACCGGACTCATATTACGTAAAACCCGCACCCGGATATATAATCCTCAACGTACACGAAAAGTATATAAAAGCTGACACTAAGCAAGAGATAGACCGTGACAAGAAGCTTGGCGGAAACGAAAAATACGGACAATTCTGCGATATTTCAACACGCTCACTCCTTAACGGCGCGGTATATACCATTACCACCAAGAAACTTTCTGACGCCGGCAGTTTCACACTGAACGTCAAGAATGGCGCCGATAAATTCAAAGCATGGTTCAAGAACGACAAATCCGGAGGAAGCGAAGAGGTCTTTTCAACATTCTCCGCAATCGGTTTCCATAAGGGTGAACAAGAAATAAAGATCACAGACCATGACAAATACCTCAACCTTTCTCCTCTCGGATCCACGAAAATATTCAAAGTAACCCTAAATGGAGAAAGCCAGGACTTGATTTGGGGCGGTTACGAAATTCCTGTAAAAAACGGAGACAATGTTATTGTTCAGGTTTTCGAACAAGATCCAACAGCTTGCGATGTTTCCATAAAGTTCACCAACAACGAGAATTGTCTACAGGACATATACAACAGAGCTACCGGGAAGTTCGTTAAACCTGATGAGCTTGCCGCGCTAAACAACAGACTCAGTGTCGATGAAGGAGATGTGCTACAGTTCAATTTCAATGAAGATTATACGGTAAGTGCAATCAAGGTAAACGGAACTCCGGCAGAAAACTTCTCCGCCAGCGGATTCAGCCTTACAGTGACACAGGACTCGCAAATCGAATTTACAGCTACAGCCAAAATCTATCCGGATGTGCCTGTGACTCTTTATCTCAAGAATCCGGAAGGAATAATAATCAGAAAAGGACCGTTCAATGAAGACGAAGTGATTGATCTGGGAGAAGGTGAAGAACTGACTTCAAATGTATCATTTCCTAATGCCGGCAATTTAGTAATAAAAGCGGGCGAAGCCAAAAAATATGTATTCAGTGTTTCAGGGAAACGGCCTCAATTTTTCTGGAGTTCAAAACCCGGATATTGGATCAATGAAGCTGTCCTGTGCAATTCAAGCGACAATGCATCAACATGGCCTTCACCGGGAGTGATGGCAGACCAGACCCCTTTATACCTTGCCGCCAAAGCTGTCAATACCGACAACACTCTTGTATTTTTCTTTGACGGAGCGGAGAAGGAAGCGAAATGCTTCGCCGAGAACGAAGCCGTCTCGGAAAGACTTTCATTCCCCGGTCTTGGCTCGGAGAATTATATACCCGTGGGA
>NZ_CAJMXD010000015.1:0-18680 GCF_905219685.1 Barnesiella sp. CU968 | reverse complement strand
CATTAGGGATGCTGAATACGAAAGTTTTACGCAGTCTGTAAAGGAAATGATTCCTAATGGAGAAGATAAGTATTATCCAATCCTTGTGAATTATTCATCAGATTTTTATGCGTTGAAAGTATCGGAAGGTAAAGAAAATGGAATTTTCCTGATAGAACACGATGCTGATGGGCCAACAAAGATTCATCATTCTTTTGAGGACTTTCTTCGTACCATAATCGCTTGCTATAAGGGAAAAATCTATTTTTTGGATAATGACGGGTATCTTGATATGGACTTTGACAAAGAACAACTTATCGGCCAAAAGTATAATCCCGATATTGACTACTGGTTTGAAGATTAAGAGCAAAGTAGGTCTCTCCCAAAAAACTGATGAGAATTTATCAACCGAGAGAGTCGATGCGTCCGTAAGTGCGCTATTACATGGTGCTGGAGAGCGATGTGGACGGTGCCCATGCCTCTCGCTTCCTTGGCAAATTACAGGATGTAATCAACTCCATTTAGTCAAATTACGTTTGACCTCCTTCAAATTATTGCGCCCCCACTCCGAGAGCTGATTGAGTATTGGTATCAAGGTTCTACCCAAATCAGTTAACTCGTATTCTGTGCGAGGTGGCACCTCGGCATATAGGATTCGCTTTACCAGTCCGACTGATTCAAGTGTTTTCAGATGTCCTGACAATACCTTCGGTGATATGTCGGGGATTGCCCTCGACAATTCGTTGAAACGCATTACACCGAACTCGTCAAGTATGACAAGCAGGAGCATCGACCACTTATTTGCGAAATGTGCTATCACGTTCCTCATGGGGCATGTGGCGACACATGAATATTTTTCTGAAATTTTTTCGGTCTTCATCTGTCTGATATTGACTAAAAGTGAGTTTAAAGTAAGTGGCTACTCTCAAAGTAACCTCTTGCATGGTAGTGCATTGACAGCTAACTTTGCACTATCCAAAGGGTAGCAGTTACCCTTTGCAAAGTTAACACAAACATAATAAACCCACAAATTATGACTGAAATCAGTATCAGCATTCCAGCATCGGCTCAACCTTCAGGCAAGGCTGTGTTCGTGATGCTTGGAACAGGCTTCGATGAAATCGAGGCTCTGGCACCCGTCGATGTCATGCGACGTGCCGGGATGGAGGTTTTCACCGTCTCCATGACAGATAATCGTCTTGTAAAAGGAGCCACAGGCAACCTCATCGTTGCAGACATGAGTGTTTCCGATTTGTCCCCCGAGCGGATAGACTGGCTCATATTCCCCGGTGCCGATAAATCGGAGGATGCGGTAAACCTTGACGAAAAGCTGAGCGAGCTTGTGAAAGCCCACTGGGAAAAAGGAGGCAACATCGCCGCTATATGCGCCGCTCCGGCTCTGGTGCTTGGTCCGCTCGGTATCATCAACGGGGTAAAAGCCACCGGTTATCCGTTCCTCAAAGAAGACTTTGAAAATAATGGCGGGATATACTCTGAGGAGCCAGTGGTAATCGGAGACCGTCTTATAACCTCAAAGGGTCCCGGAACAACCCTCGAATTCGCACTTGCCATTGTTCGCAAGGCAAAGGGTCCGGATATGGAGAAGGCACTCCGTGAAGGTATGGTGATAGCCAATTGCAGATGCGATGATAATTGTACCTGCGGATGCAATAGCTAAAGCCTCAACGCCGCCTTTTGGCGGCCGAAATTTTTGGCAAAATGAAGGTGACGGAGGTCTTTGCTCCGCCACCTTCATCACTGATATGGGTTTGACTATGCTCTTTTTGACTCGTCATTGTTACCTTAAGCGGAAACTCGTCGACTTTCAGTTCTTTCTGCAATCATCTTCTTGTTAGCGTAGATGATACCGGCTATCTGCTCTGTATATTCGCAGACTCCGTTGGCGAAGGCTCGGCATTGGATTATGTGGTAGTCGTCAAGCGAGATTTCTATGGTGGCTATCTGCTTGTTGCCTATGTAGGCGGTGAGAGTCAGCGTACAGGTCTGGAGATTTTTCAGTCAAAAGGCATCAGAATATCCCCGGCACCACACGTTCCCCAATGGCAAGCAAGTTGAAAATCGTTGTTGATTAGACAATAACAGGAGCCACGACTCCGGCATGGTGAAAACATACAGCTACATAATCTCTCGGAAATATTATTGAAAGTAAATTCTCAATAATAATCTTAATCGAAATGGAACTGAGCGACATGACCAGCATAGTCTGCGAAGGACAGCCGACGAAGGAAGACTGTTCTCCGCAGTCTATGCCGAGTGTCGCAGTGTCAAAGCGGCATGTGAGGGAGCGGTCGTAAAATCCAGAGAATCAATTCGCATCTATCGCTCTCAATAGCAAAAATTTAGGCGAATCTTTTAATTTTGTTCGGTTTTTGCGCGTAAAAACAGAACAAAATCATTACCTTTGCAGTTGTAAATACATGACGATGGTCGAATCCAAGCAAATAGAACGTAGTGTGCTATCCTTTCCCGAGGAGACGATATTCACTATCGGCGATTTGAATCTGCCAATGCTATCGTGGGATAATATCCGGGTCAAACTCGGAAGGATGGTCAACGAGGGTGTTCTGCGAAAAGCAGGGAAAGGGCGGTTCTATCGTCCGAAGACCTCCATATTCGGTGAAGTTATGCCAAGCCAAGAGGAAATAGTCAAGGATTTGCTTTGGGATGGTGACACTCCGACAGGTTATATTACGGGGTACTCCCGATGGAATGAAATGGGTCTTACCACACAGATTTCCGGAATAATTCAAATCGGTATAAACGGAGTCAAGAGGAACCTTGACAGAGGGGGGTATTCCGTTCGATTCATAAAGCAGCCTAATGAGATAACCGTAGACAATATCAAGTACCTTGTCATTCTTGACGCCATCAACAATATTCGTAAAATACCGGATACGACAGTAGTAGCGTCTCTCAATCGGTTAGCTGTAATTATAAAACGTTTAGGAGCTGACGAGATTGAGATTATGACAGGACTTGCCATGAAATATCCGGCAAGGCTTCGTGCTCTATTAGGAGCGATGCTTGAAAATATAGGATATGAATCCTCATCTTCTCTGCTGTATGAAACCCTCAATCCATTGACTTCATACGACTATCCGGGGCTGTCGGCACATTTGTCCAACTCATTAAAATGGCATCTAAAATGAAACTTCACGAAAACAAAGAACAATTGGCTGATGCGATCAGAATCACTTCTGCCGAACTCGGAATCCCTCAAAAGTTTGTTGAGAAGGATTATTGGATATGTCAGATTTTGCAACGGCTTTCACGAATGCCGCAGACTGAAAGGACTGTGTGGAAAGGCGGAACATCGCTCACCAAAGGATACGGTATCATTCAGCGATTCTCCTCCGATGTGGATCTTGCCATAATTGGAGAGGGACTAAGCAATAATCAGCAGAAGAAGCTTGTGCTTCATCTTGGGAAAGACACCACAATAGACCTTGAAGAGACGGAGGAATTCGGAGAATCAATCAAGAACAGCCGATTCAGAAAAACATATCACTCTTATCCGTCGGTAATAGACCGCACTGACACATCACTTGACTTTCTCGGCAACTATGTTATTGTCGAGATCAACACTTATGGCAATCCCTATCCGTTTGTCAGACAATTCGTAAAACCGTTCATAACCGAGATGATGGAAAAGCGGCAACTCGAAGGTCTGATAGCGCAGTTGGATATGGCTCCTTTTGAGTTGAATGTCCTTGACAAGCGCAGGACAATGTGCGAGAAGGTCGTATCGCTGCTCCGATTTTCGTTTGAAGAAGACCCGATGGCAGGACTCACCTCCAAAGTACGACATTTTTATGACCTTCACTTCCTGATGAAGGACAAAGAATGTCATGAATATCTTGATTCATCATTCCCCGTTGAGCTTCGAGAACTTGTAGCACATGACAAAGCCGAATTTGACCGTCCCCCATTATGGAAAACTTCAGACGTGTTACAATCCCCGTTGCTCACCTCCTTCTCAGAGATGTGGAAGCGAATCGCTCCCGTCTATCAGTCTGAGGTCGGAGCATTATCGTTCGGAGAATTGCCAAAGCCGGAAGAGGTGTCGCAATCAATGGACTTCTTGATAAGAATAGTTCAGAAAGCACTGTGCTGATTGTAAACGCAAGACAGAAAAAGTGATTTAACAACCTTGCTAAAAAATCGCAAAATCGAACCCTCACACTTGCGAAGGTGACTGAATTTTAGTATATTTGCATTTGCAATCCACACTTGTGGCCACGGCGAGAGAGCCATCTGAAAATGAAAGAAAAGATTCGTTACATACTCGTTCCACAAGAAAAATGAGCGTATGTAACTGATTGAAATAACTGCATTTGGAGCGCAAGGAACAAGTCCAAGAAAGATTTGAACCCGACGGGAATTCCGGCTCTTTTACAGCAGTCCTAAACGTGCCGACATTGTGTTAAGTTTTTCCCGATAAGCCACAATCATATCCTTCGGCAAAAAGGATTCTTCGATGAGGGCATACCACTTAGGTAATGTCTTGGCAAACTTCTTGAAAAGCTTTTCGATGGCTTTTTCATCCATTCCGCTGTCAAGCATTGCCTTTTCAAAGTCAGCTCTTTTTATCTTTTTTTTCTTGCCATTCAGAGTCAGAGCCAGCTCCTTGATATTGACTCTGGTATATGGAAGCACCGGCACCGTTGTCGATTCAAATATCTTACGGGCACACGACTTATGATAATCCACCTCGCCATCTGCGAGGGGTTTATAGCAATAGAGACACTTACACATTTTCAACCTCCTTTCTTTCGACTGGTATCACACTTACATTGCCGATGCAATCCTTGCAACAGGCAAGGAGGAGTGAAAATCTGTCACGGGCAGATATTTTCCAGCTCTGCTCAGCTATGTCAAATAATAAATAGTGAAGATGGCTGTTTCCAATAGAATCTATGAGCTTATGCAAGAGAAAGGTCTGTCGAAAGCTGAGTTTGCCAGATCCATAGGAAAACGCCCTTGCGAAGTTACNAANTGGCTTAGCGGCCAGCACAATTTCACTCTTGCTACCCTTGCTATGCTGTCCTCCTTCTTCGGACAGCCGATTATATCAGTTCAATAATTGACGTATGCAAATGAAAGCAATGATTTCAAGGACTCATGATGAATATGTTGCTTATTTTTTTTACTTTTGCAACCGTAAAACTGTATATAGATGAAAACGACAAACGATTTCTTCATACCTGATAATGAAGTCAAGCTCCCGGAGGAACTTGATTACAGCCGGGTGGATGAATACATCCGCTCGGCTGAGGCATTTTCTCGCTCCTCATATCAGAGCGTCTATATCATCGACTATTTCAAGCAGAATTTCCTGTATGTGTCGCCCAATCCTATGTTCCTGTGCGGTTTGACACCCGAGCAGATGATGAATCTTGGCTATCGTTTCTATCTGGAACACGTGCCGGAAGATGAACAGCAGTTTTTGATTGATCTGAACGAGGCAGGATTTTCATTCCATCAAACAATTCCTGTCAAAGAGCGCAAGGACTGGTACATTTCATACGACTTTAACATACTTAACGGAGGCAGGAAGATTCTCGTTAATCATAAACTCACTCCTCTTGTATTGACTTCCGACGGTCGTATATGGCTTGCGCTCTGCGTGGTATCGGCAGCAACCCACACATCGCCCGGTCATATTGAAATGCACCGTGTTGGCTCTCCGGATTATTTTGAATACAACCGAAACACACGCCGATGGGATAAGCGGCAAATGCCAACCCTTACCGAGGGGGAAAAGGCTGTGCTCACTCTGTCGATTCAGGGCTACACCATGTCGGAGATTGCTGACCGAATATGCCTGTCACCCGACACCATCAAGAAATATCGTCAGCGCATATTCGAGAAACTTGATGTGCGCAATATATCCGAAGCAATCGTTGCGGCTACAAACAACAAGTTACTCTAAATTCTTGCACAAATAGAAACGAGGGAAGTGTTTTACCTCGCGCCCGACGGCGATGTTGGCTGCTATCCGTGCGCATATATGCGCTGCGGTTTTAAGTGCGGCATTGCTCGTTACGCCGTTTCTGATGTCGGATAATGAATCACGCAACCACTCGCAACCATCTACATTCCAGAAAGCACAGTACCCTGCCATATATGTTGCCGCCCATTGCCGGAGGTCAGGTTTGCATATTATGTCCCTTTCATCATCGGGCATAACTACAATCACACCGGCTCCATTTACAAAATCGAATGGCAGTATCAAAGGGATGTCTGTTACCTTTGACATACAAGAACTGCCTTCGTTGACATTCTCGGCGATAACATCGAAATTGCTTATCGCAGGCTGCTTATCAGAGGAACATATTATCTGAATGGACTCAAAGCCCAACTGTTGAAGTTCGGCATTGATGCTGTCAATAAACTCAGTCGCTCCAACGACTGCAATTTGACAGTCTGCAATCCGGCGTTCTTCTTCGCGTGTCATATTCATTATTGATTTTACACTGCAAAAGTAGAACTATCCCCCTTGTTGTGCCATACCCAAAAGTGTATGTTTTCAACTCCCAACTCATTTGTATACTTTTGGGTATGGCAGGGAATTTTATCAGCAATACCTTTGCATTGTGAAAATTCAAAATCCCAACGATATGAAAAAATTATAATCGCACTTGTAGCTGTATTAAGCGTCCTATCGGCGCACGCTCAAATAGAGCGTCAGCTTCAGGAGGTGACAGTCGTTGCCTCCCGCACAACAAACAATGCCGAGGGTTATACAACCAACCTCAAAGGCACGGACATCGCGAAAGGTAAACCGGCTGTTGATGTTCTCGGTTTCCTTCCCAATATCTCCCGCGAAAACGGTACGTTCAAAATAAATGGTCTTGCCGCAAGTGAGATTTACGTTGACGGCGTGAAGCTCTCCGACCTTTCGGAACTAAACAATATTCCCGGTGAGATGATCGATAAGGTACAGGTCAAATATCTCGCAGGCGCCGATCAGAACGCTGCTATGAGCGGAGGCACGATAATGATTTCGCTCCGTCGTCCACCCGAAGGCGGATATTACGGTAGCGTCATGGCTAATGCCGACTGGTATAGCTCCTGCGGTTTCGGAAATGAAAGTATTGGTGGTATGGTCAACTACCGCTACAAGAATCTCAGCGTTTATGAAAATCTATATGTAGGTGACACAAAAATTGAAGAATCCTCAGAGCAATGGCTCGACGGACCGGATTTGCAGACATACCTCACTGAAACAACTAAATCAAAGGGCTTTGATTTCCGCAACCGTCTTAGCCTTACTCAGCAGTTTAACTCCGGCGCACAGCTTGGAGGCAGTTACCTTATTGCTACTTCGCGTCCAAGACCGACCTCGTTCTCCATGCTTGAAAACTCCTTGTCAGCAATAGACAAGCGAATAAATGCAGTCACACAAGAAGGCACTCTGAAATTCCTACTCCCTCTCAACAAGAAAGGGGCGGCAATGGAGCTGACAGCAGACTATCTTAACCGCCACAGCAATGAGTGCGCAGATTATTCTATGGATAATGATGTTGTCGGAGCGACATACGACAAGGACAACCTAAATTTATGGAAATTCAAAGCTGACTTTCTTTACCCTCGCAGTAGTAGACTGTCATGGAAGTTCGGGGCTTCCGCACAATGGATATCCTCGACATTCACGCCTTCCGCCTCTATTGAAAGTGACCGATTCAGTGTAAGTTCCATACCTACCGGAACAAGCGGTTTCACCCCAATAGTATATGCCTCCGCACAAGGTATGGTCTGGAAACTGCGTTACAGTGCCGGCGTAAACTGGCAACTTAATAGAATAGGCTATCATGACAAACAGGCTGATATAAAGAGCCACAATACACAATGGGCTATAAATCCTACCGTTCAGTTAATGATGCCTTTCGGATCAAAAATGAATCATACGGTAATGTTGAACTACAAACGAACATTAAGCGATATTCCATATACTGCGATTTCATCGGTAGTCAACTGGGATGACCCGTATAACTACACGGTAGGAAATCCAAATCTCAAAGCTCAGTCGGCAGACATGATTATGGCAGGTTTATCTTTGTTCAGGAATAAGGTTAATATCACAGCATTATATGCCCATTCTCACGACCGCATATATTGGCAGACATTCCAGAGCACGGAAAATCCGGATGTATTTTATACAAAACCGGTCAACATATCCGGTCAGGGAGTATGGGGCTTCGGTGCCGAATGGATAGAATCTCCCGTAAAATGGTGGAAATTCAAACTCTCAGGCCGCATAGAGATAACGCCGGAAAATATTACCATCGCAAATATTCATTATGGCAAAACACGGTTAAAGGAATATTTCTATTTCAACAACAATTTCAGGTTTCCCAACGGATGGGGCGGTATGCTCAATGTCAATTTCGAGCCTACATATAAGACCCTCGACCGCACATACCACGCTGTTTATAATGTAAACGGCAAAATCTATAAGTCATTCCTGAAAGACAATCTACAGGTTGCCGTCGAATTTACCCCCGTTGGTAATCGACGAAAACTTGACAGACAAGTCGGCATGAACAAGTTGTCGTATAAGTACACAACGCCTGTCCAGTATGTAGGTCTGTCGCTTACCTGGAACTTTTCAGGAGGCAAACAAGTTGACGTAAACGTGGTGGATGGCATACAAGACTATCGTGAAACAAAAGACAACAGATAAGAGTATGAAAACAACAATCACAATAATGACGGCAATAGTAGCCGTTATCCTCCTTAGCTGCTGCCATGCCAATTCGGACTATGAAACAGAACAGGCTGAACTTGAAAGAGAACAGTTGGAATTAGCGGAGGGACAAGCCGAACTTAAAGAAGAGCGAGAAGAACTGCGCCGCGAATATGCCGAGATGAAAGAAGAATATCTCCGTGAAAAGGCTGAATTTCAAAAAGAGCAAAAGGCACTTCGCAAAAGTGTAAAGAAAGAACATTCAGCAAAATCAGTCAAGCGAGATACAGTCATACAACAACTGTCATATACCGAAATATCAGAACTCACTGATAAGGTTAAATCGGCAGGTCTATGGCCAACCAATAAGTAAAAACAGCTTAATCATACATCATCAACCGCCCTCGGTCTTGAGCACCGAGGGCGATAACTAAAATTCTTCAAAGAATGAAGCAAAAAGTTAGCCTCAGTTTATTTTCAATTACGTTATCCGGCATAATGATGATTATTCTGTTACGTGCGCTTTATTATAGCAATAGCTCTGTTAGTATTAGCATTATAAGTGCCATAATAATTGTGTGGTGCGGATTGGCTTTGTATTATATGCCTCTATCGGTAACCGTTAACGATGTAGATTTGTGTGTAAACCGCACTCTTTGTGCAAAACGAATACCATTGAAAGAAATCGGTGAGATAAAGCGGATGACTGCTTCGATGCTTGGTTGGCGTTTCTTCGGTTGTGACGGTTGTTTTGGCTATTGGGGCTGGTTCAAGGGGAAGACTTTAGGCAAGTATTTTGCATACTATGGTAAAGAGTCCGATTGTTTTTTTGTACGATTAAAAGATGGTCGACAATATGTGCTCGGCTGCGACAATCCTGACGCCATTGTCAACTATATAAAATCGAATTTTTTTCTTGAAACAGCTTAATCATATAATCACAACCGCTCCCGGTCATGAGCGCCGAGGGCGATAAAAGACAGTTATAAACCAACTAATATTTTGAGTTATGGCTAATTACTTTGAAAAGAGGGACAGATTTCAACAAGAGCGAGAAAAGTATTATCGAGAGAAAACTAATACTCGACTAAAATATGTAGCACTGATTTCTATCTGTATTTCTATAATACTTTTGTTGACGATGGCTTTTGGCTTTGTCGATTATAATAATACGACCGCTATATTATTTATGCGCGGTTGTGCCGGATTATTTGCGCTAATATTTGTTGTGTTGGTAGCCATTATTGTATATCGCGTAAATATTTCCTATTTTAACGACAAGCTCTTAGATCGGAGCTGAATTTCGACTGCTCCGATAAAAAAATCAGCCTAAAACAATCTTTTTTACCAATTCTGAACCTATTTTACCTCTATTGTTGTCGTTACGGGTTTTACTCCGGGAGCTGATGCCGTAAATATTAAGATTCCTTCGCTATTGGAACTTCTAACTATCGCAGTTGCTGCACCGCTGAACAAATCCATCTCTGGATTTTGGAATGGAAGAAGCGACGTTGGGTCACCATTTGCGGTAGCTTCAAATGTTCCTGCTCCACTGACTTTGAATTTTACTCTCCGGTTGTCAGTCGGAATTATATTACCGTCCTTATCGGCTACTTGAATTGTAATATATGACAAATCTTCACCATTGGCTGTGAGGGATGTACGATCCGGTATGGCTACTAAATGATGTGGCTTACCTGCTGTTTTTATTGTTTTTTCAGCAACAGCATGTCCGTCGTTATCATAAGCCACTACTCTAACTTCGCCCGGTTCATATCGAGTGTCCATCCACATAAGACGATAACGATTATAGACGGTAGAATCGTTTTTCTCTCTCATCCCTTGACTTTTACCGTTGATAAACAGTTCGGCTTTCGGATATGATGTATAGACAAACACGGGAGTAATCTCATCTTCACGGCCCTTCCAGTTCCAATGCGGAAGTATGTGGAGCGTTGGAGATTCATCATTCCATTTGGACCGATAGAGATAATAGCGGTCTTTCGGAAGCGAGGCAAGGTCAATGATGCCGAACACAGAGCTATGGCTGGGCCACGCATCTGTATCATAAGGCGATGGTTCTCCAAGATAGTCAAATCCTGTCCATACGAATTGACCGATACACCAGTCGTGATCATCATCCCTTGCGAAATCAAGATCCGGGGTATTTGACCAAGAGCAGCTTTCGTTGTCATAACTATTAGACTGATTGCCTTCATGAAGCACCACATTATGATCCTTAAATTCAATCGGGAAGAAATACTGACCTCTCGAAGAAACAGTTGAAGCTGTCTCCGAGCCGAGAATCAACCGATTGGGAAGTTTCTCGTAAAATTTATCATATAATTGAGGTTTATAATTGAATCCAGGAATATCGAGAGCAGCAGCAAAACCATTGTCAATAACCGCGCCTTCTCCCACTTGATCCATTCCGCAGGTAATAGGGCGTGTAGGGTCAAGCTGTCTTACAGTATTCCGTAGTCTCATAAGTTCATTTATGCCCGGTTCTCCCCATTGACTCGGAACTTCATTTCCGATAGACCACATTACTACCGAGGGATTGTTTCTATAATGGCGTACCATGTTTGATACATCTTTATCCGCCCATTCATTAAACACTGCTCCGTAACCGTTGGGTGATTTGGGACGGAATCCCCAATCATCAAATGGTTCTACCATCATCATTAATCCCATTTCATCACAAAGTTCTACAAGTTCCGGTGCCGGCATATTATGCGAAGTACGAATGGCATTGACTCCCATGTCTTTGAGCAAGTCCAACTGATGACGCAATGCCGATTTATTTACGGCAGCCCCTAATGGACCGAGATCATGATGATTGCACACGCCCTTGAATTTTATGGGTTCTCCATTAAGGAAAAATCCTTTTTCAGGAACGTAAGCGAGTGAGCGTATTCCGAATCGTGTCTCATATTCATCAACGTCCTTTCCATCAACAGATAGTGTGGTTTTTGCGGTATATAACTCCGGGTTGCGAGGACTCCATAAATCAGGATCGTTCACAAGGAAATTTTGTGTAAACTCCTGTCCTCTGGCACAAAAAACATTCGATGCTTTAGCAACTTCTTTTCCTTGTGGATTAAGGATAACAGTTTCCACTCTGATATTTTGGCGATTATACGTCCCCTCAATATCCATAGTCAAAGAAATTGAAGCATATTCCTTTGTAACCACAGGAGTTGTCACAAAAGTTCCCCAAGTCGGAATATGGATTTTATCGGTATTCACAACATGGACATTGCGATAAATACCCGCTCCGGGATACCAGCGAGACTGCCCGTCTTTGTTCTCACAGGCAACCTCAAGATGGTTTTCTCCGGGAACTGCAATACCATCGACAACGGCATAGAACGAATTGTATCCGTATGGCCAAGAAATTACCTTTTTACCATTCAATGTCACATCGGCATTGCTCATAACTCCGTCAAAGACAAGAGTAATGGTTCGACTTGTAGTATCTGGGACTTCAAAAACGGTACGGTATATGCCTTTGCCGATGAATGGAAGTCCGCCGGTTCGTCCTGTCTTTTCAGTCGCCTCTGCTTCACCATTCTGTTCAACAGCGACAACCTGCAAATCGTGCTTCCTATCAAACGGGCCGTAAATAGCCCAGTCATGAGGGACAGTGACTTTTTGCGATACAGACTCGTTAAAGGAATCTCCACGGCAAAATTCCCACCCGTTTTTTAATGTCTGTACTGTTCGTTGGGCATTTATATTAATGGCTCCCGAAAGAGCCATTAATATAATCAAGTGTCGAGAGTTCATATAACCTTTCATTTGTTCTTAAAAGCATCAAGAGCAACAGTGGGAGCGTCATTGTCGAAACATCCGAGGTTGTAGCCGCCATTGTAACCATTGGGTGCCTGCGGTTCCCAATAGAAAATTCCCTCAATGTCTGTACCCATCATCTTGGTGATTAACTGCTTGCAGAGTTCTCCCTGATCGTATGGCATACCAATTTCGCAAATCATCACCGGCTTATTATATTTCTGTTTGAGATGATTAATGTTTGCAATACAATCATCCGCTACTTTCTGCCAGCCGCCGGTTTCGCCTTGTTGTTCCGCCCAATAGGGATATAGCGACATTCCAATCATATCATATTTACCACCATTGTTTTCAAGTATGTCAAACATACGGTCGTATGCCCATTGATTGTTTCCACCATCAAGATGAACAATGACTTTCGCTTCGGGGAAAACTGCCTTAACTGCATCATAACCGG
This sequence comes from Barnesiella sp. CU968, assembly GCF_905219685.1. Classification (NCBI taxonomy): domain Bacteria; kingdom Pseudomonadati; phylum Bacteroidota; class Bacteroidia; order Bacteroidales; family Barnesiellaceae; genus Barnesiella; species Barnesiella sp. CU968. Next base: position 5,742 of record NZ_CAJMXD010000015.1, on the reverse strand, counting down.
CATTGTTAAGTTGTGTCAACTGAACAGGATTGTCAACAGAGCCAACCGGTAGCATCATGCCAGGGGTTGTTTCGTTTCCGACCTGTACCCATTCGGGGGTGACACCGGCATTTTTCAAGGCGGTCAATGTTTCATTCACATGGTTTGCAACAGCGCTTTTTAGGTTATCGAAAGAAAGTTCTTTCCATGCTTCGGGCATTTCTTGATGTCCGGGATCTGCCCATGTGTCGGAGAAATGGAAGTCGATCATTGTACGAAGTCCGAGATTTTCAGCTCTACGGGCTTTGAGAACCACGTCATCGACATTGTTCCATCCATCTTTCGGATTAACCCATACTCGCAGACGTATGGAATTTACTCCACAATGATCACGTAGAAGCTGCATACACTCCATTTCTTGTCGGTCTTCTCCGGGAGTATAGAATTTACGCCCCTCCGATTCCATCTGAGTAAGCCAGCTCACATCTGCACCACGAGCGAAGCCCACTTCTTTCTCTATTGCTGAAGGATTGTCCTGTCGGGGATTTGTGACAGGTCCGTCTTCCGAACATGCGCCACAAAATACTGAGGCTGCAAATGCCAAAGCGGGAATTATTGTTGTCATTTTCATTGATTTCTTTTTATTTTAGCGAATAAGAATACGTTTGTTTGCCAAGATCCACAGTCAGGATATAAGTCTCTCCAATGGTCAAGTCGTTGTCTCCATCAAATCCGGTAGTGGCATCAGAATGACCGAGTTTTAATTTACCATCTCCACCACCGAAGAACAGCCCCCAATCTCCATTTATCAGAACTTTTACGCCCCACGGAGTATTGACAGTTTTAATAAATTCACCGGTAAACACCTCCGGATTGTCATTAGACTGTTCCATTGGATGCTCGCTCCAATCGTCATTCAATCCCGTAAAAGAAACTGCATTGACTGGAGTAAGAGTATATGTCAACGCTGACATATTGAAATCCATAACATATAGTCCGTTCTCAGGTTGAGGGATGTTTCCGTCATTGCCAGACTCGGCAAGAACCAGATTTCCAGCAAGAGGAGTTGCACCATCTGCGCCCTTGTATGCTACATCCCATTCAGCCTTGGGATATGCCCGATAACCCCATTCTGAAGCAATCCAGTGGGCGCCTCCATAGCACTTGGCTGATTCATCGTATAGGGATATGTAGTCATCAAAGCCATTCCAATTCACGACTCCGGAAAAATACAAGTAAGGTTCTGTTTCAGGAGTGGGTTCATCCGGAATATCGCCTGCGGCGATTGTCAGCTCCAATGGATTTGACAGGTCAAGCAATAGATTAGTTTCTCCGGCTGGTAGATTCAAAGTTATTGTAGAACCATTTTCACCGAAAACAAGATTCCGGCTGTTACCACTGAAAGCAACGTTCTTTTCCACGGCCGGTCCCATATCGGTTGTCTCTTTGTTGTAGAGGCGACCATGTCCGGTTACTGTGATTGAAACCGTTGATGCAGAGGGTAAACTAATTGGTAGAGTCCACTGATTATTTCTCTGATTGTATGTCATTTCTCCGGTTAGCTCACCCGCAACACTCAGATTGTCGATATGAAGCGCACTCCACCAGCTTTCAACAGTGTTAACAGTCGTAAAATAACATCCGGATGGATCGGGGAACCAGAAATTCCAATGGTCATCAGCAGAGGAAGCATGGAATGTCATGCCTTCCTTGCCAAGATTGCCCCACAGGACATTATTAGCTTCTCGGAACCACCAATTAGTCCAGCCATTTACGCCCATAAATCCTTGATATATTCCATTCTCATCAGGTGATGCAAGTTGCATCGCAGTCNCATTCCTGTCTTTATCAAGCACCGTGCCAAGAATTAAATGAATTCGATAAGATTGAACCATTGCCTTCAAGACCGAGGAATAAGTCGGAGCCATGTTCGCAGAAAGCACGGAACGGATGCGAATATAGAGAGGGGCTTTTTCATCGGCTGTATAGCCGAGACGTCCAAGAAGAGAATTAAGTTCCTCGCACAAGAATTGGCGGGAACGGACACCTTTTTCCACGCTCAAATCTATCGTGCCTGTGAATTGTTCATCTTTGGAGAGTTGGATTGTTTCCTCCGCTGCATTTACAGGTGCTTGAAGGAGTGTATCGCTCAAGGCAAGTTGTCCATCTCCACTCCAATAAATGGTCATGGCAAGAGCCTGTGGGTTATCAGGTGTCAGTATGATATCACCTGTCGCTCCTCCCAAAGCCGTATCTTCGGAAGACAGGACATACACCGGATCGATATCACTGTCACACGAGGCAAAGCCAAGTGCTGTGATACCTGACAGCAGTGATGCTTTTAATATATTTTTTAAATTCATAGTTTGTTATCAATAAAGCGGGTTTGACAGATTGGGATTGGCTGTAAGGTCAGTGTCCGGAATTGGGTAGATATTGTAACGCTCATTAACTGAGCGGCCATCCAGAACACCACCTTTCCACTGCCATATATAGGAATCAGATGTGAATTTTCCGAAACGTACAAGGTCTGTCCGGCGGATTGATTCAAGATATAGTTCTCGGCCACGTTCATCAAGAATAAAGTCCAAAGTGAGGTCAGCATCAGATATTTTCCCACTTTCATCATTATTATATGCGCGGAGACGAACTTGATTCACCAGATTAAGAGCTTCACCACGGGAAATTCCCGAACCACCACGGAGCAAAGCCTCTGCAGCCATAAGATACACGTCGGCAAGACGAATCAACGGGTAATCGGTAGAACAGCCAGTAGCTGCCGAGTTTGATGCAGCAACGCCGTCGTCGGTAAGATTTGAGAATTTCTCAAAGAAATATCCTTCCGACTGATTGTCTATTGGCCCAGAGAAGTATTGTTCCTGTCCGTCCGTATAGAACATAGCACGGCTATCAAGAGTATTGGATACATCGCCGAACTTTTCGACTATTTCACCACGGGCACGGAACATGCCCCAACCATTTGTCAGACCGTATTTTGCCGGATCTTGTGAGCTTGAGTTTCCACATGAACCACACACGAGATAAGTTCCACCTCCCCATGTGACAGAAGTCGTTGCGTCACATACCATTGCAAATAGAATTTCATGTGTGCGTTTGTGATTGTCGGCATTGAAAAGTTTTGCATAATCCGGCTCAAGATGAAAGGAAGGATTAGAAATCACTTTATGACATGCGGTTATACACTCGGTATAATATTTCGTATCAACGCTTCCACGATACACAGCACTGTTAAGGTAAAGCCTTGCAAGCAGTGCCCATGCTGTGGGTTTGCTGGCTCTCCCATATTCATTAGTATCCGGCAGTGAGGCATCAGATCCTTCAGCAACAAGAGATTTAAGTTCGTTTTCAATGAAGTCAAATAATCCGACTCCATCATAAGCTTCGGGGATGAAGCCGGTCACTGGTGTATTCTCATCGACTTGCGGACCTTTCCGATAAAGATCGAGTACCATCCAATAGCTAAATGCTCTCATGAAGCGGGCTTCAGAGCGATAAGCACGTATCTCACTTTGTTCGGTTGGGGAAAAGTTTGCAATTGCGCCATCTGAACAGTTACGTAGGAACTCATTGCAAAGGGTGATGTTGAAGAACAACCAATAATAAGAGTCCGATACCCATGAGTCTTTTGAACTCCAATTTATGTAGGTCAAATCAACGAGATTGTTGCCCGACAACCATGTGTTTGCAACTTCATCAGTAGCGGCCTCCTGAAGGTTGAAATATCCACGGGAAAAATCCTGTCCGTTGATTGTTGTAAGGTCTCCATTGTCACCACCTTGACCTTGACCGGCAAGGACATAAGAGGCATATATTTTTGCGAGGACCTTCTTGTAGTTCTCAGGCTGTGAATACACATCGTTTGATGTGGTTTCTGTTACTGGCATTTGGTCGAGGTCGCCAGTACAACTACCCAGCAGCAGTCCAAGTCCCAGCAAAAAGCCGAATAATATATTTAATTTTTTCATTGTCGTACTTTTAGAAATTGAGGCCGAATGTTACTGAATATGTCCGGGGGCGAGGATAGACAGCCGTATCAACGCCATTGCCGGTTTCAGGATCAACGCCCTTGTATTTGGTTAAAGTGAATACATTTTGAACCATTGCCGAGACATGGAGATTCAAACTCTTATAAACTTGCCCAAAATCATACATCAACTGAAGGTTATCCATTTTGAGGAATGATGCGTTTTCAAGATAATAATCGCTTAGGAACTGACGGCGCTGGAATCTGGTGTCAAGAAAACTCCGATTTAGGTTGTTTAGCTGATAATCATTATAGCTCATGGTCTCCCATGCACCGGTATTCATAGCCATTCCATTAAAAATATATCCACCAAGATTAGCGCGCAGGGAAGTGGAAAGAGTCCATTTCTTATAACGCAGGCTCGTTGACAAACCGAGAATCCAATCAGGGGCAGGGGAATGACAATGATAGCGGTCATTGTTTGTTATCTGTCCGTCTCCATCAAGATCTGCATACAAACCTTCAATTGGCCGTCCGGTCTCTTGATCATAAAGCTGCTTATAAAGATAAAACGAATAAGGCGCATAATTCGTAGAGAATACCTGCATCTGGTAAGCGTCAATCCAAGGACCCACCTCGGTATCGGGACTTGGTGCTCCCGGTGTAAGTGTTAAGTTTTTGATACGAACACGTTGCCATGCGGCATTAGCAGTAACATTCCACGACCAATCCTTATTGTCAATTAAATGTGCAGTAAGTGCAAGTTCAAGACCTTTTGAATCAACATTACCCACATTTTCAAGCATCAGCTTGTCAAAATTTGTGCCTGCCGGAACTGGTACAGTAGCAAGCAGGTTTTCTGTCTTACGGGTATAGAAATCTGCCGAGAATGTGAACCGGTTTTCCAACAAAGCCAAGTCAATACCATAGTTCCATGATTTTGTTGTCTCCCATTTCAAATCCGGGTTATATGCTTCGGGACGATAAGTATAGACCGGATTCCCTCCGAAAAGGTACTGCGCCCCGTCAAGACCGGGGGTATAAACCGGAATATATCCATAATTGGTGATACCATCCTGTTGTCCGGTCACACCGTATGATGCACGAAGTTTGAGATCGTTTATCCAACCACGCAAAGGCTCAAAGAAATTTTCCTGAGAAACACGCCATGCAAGAGCTACTGACGGGAACGTACCCCAACGATTGTCTTTAGAGAATCGGGATGAACCATCACGGCGGACTGTCGCAGTCAAGAGATAACGGTTCATAAAGGTATAGTTCAAACGACCGTAGTAGGAAATCAAAGAATGTCTCTGATCTGTGGCTGCAGATGTTGATTGTTGCACACCATCGGCATTCAGTACTGCATAAAAAGGTGTGGTATATTTCCAATACTGATAATCATATCCAAAGGTTATGTCGATATTTGAATTTATTGCATTAAAATCCCGATTATAATTTGCATATAAGGTCAATAACTTATTATAGTTTTTTTGAGGTCCGTAAGTATAATTACGACCACCTGTTGTATAATAAGAAACAGCTTCCTTAGGAACTACAATAGTACCCTCTCCTTTAGACCAATCGTATCCGCCTGTTGCATGAAGTCTAAGTCCTTTGACCCATCGGATGCTCCAATCAACATCAATATTGCCGATGACACGATACACATCAGAGGTAGATTTATATTGATTTAGACGTCCAAGCGCATTGGCAAGTGCTCCTGTTACAGGGATTCCGTTTGCATCTACAGCTTCATTATATCCACCAAAAGAATC
>NZ_CAJMXD010000014.1:0-19402 GCF_905219685.1 Barnesiella sp. CU968 | reverse complement strand
ATATTAGGGAAAGTCTTGAGAGAACCATGTCTTTTTCCGTTATTGTTGCCGAAACATTTATGGAGTTGTCGGGTCCATCGGATATTTTTCTGAAAGTAAAGGTTATGTTTTTTGTCTCAAGCGGATTTATTATGGATAAGAATTTTGCGTTCGATACGGTTGTCAGTGCCATTTCCCTCTTCATCAGCAATGACAGGAGTTCGGATGCCATCTGTATGATGCATACTCCCGGAGTAATCGGTTTGCCCGGGAAATGCGCTTTGTAGATCGTGCAGTCCGGAATCAGTTCCAGCCTGAATGATCTTTTGTTTGCGTCTGACGAGATTATTTTATATAAATTGTCATTCAGTGTCATTTCCTGAAGTTGTTTCTAAAGGGGTGAATGAATAGCTGATTTTCCTGCGTAAGTTGACAACAGTGATGCTGTTGTCATTTGTACTTACCTGATATTTGCCTTTCCTGTCGGCGGGGAGACCTTTCAATATCCGAAGGCAGAATCTGAGGTCATTCCCGAGCATTCTTCGGATATGCCATTTGTCAAGAAAACTGATGACGCTGACAAGTCTGAATTTTCCGTTCCGTCTGGAATATGTGAAGTCAACAGCGGATATGCCGAATTCGTTTATCATGCTTCCGTTGATTGAGTCATCCGATTCATTTGTTATCAACACACCTGAAAGATATCCTTTTGGCATAGAAATGCTGAAAGAAAACCGGTCTGCGTCACACTGGATGCCGGAATATGCGATACTCGGCAATAAAACGGATATGCTACTTAGCAGGAATAGTAAAAAGGCTCTCATTCAGTGTTATATTCTTTTTTATGTTTTTGAGTCTGATTTCAGTGCGGTCATTGTTTTTTTCGAAAATGTTGATTTCGGAAATCATGAGGTCGCTTTTCGAGAATGAAAGTGTGATCTTTGCAAACATCTTTTTCAATTCTTTCTTTTTGGGAATGAGTGTGACGATCCAGACCGCATTGCCGTCAGAGACGGAGACCGTGAATTCAGAAATGTCTGACAATGCCTTGCCTGTAACGGTATTCATCATTATTCTTGCCACCTCTTTGAAAATCCTGTTGCTTCCCGTATCTATCACATCTTTTCGTTGGTCATTGCCTACATATACCTTTGTTCCTTTGAAAATGAAGAGGTATCTGTAGGGTGTTTTGTATTCCCACCGCAGTCTGTCGGGTTGTCTGTAGCACATCTTTCCCTCCGATAGCAGCTTGTCGCTCAGAAGCGACAGATGTTTGGTCTGGGAGAATGTGCAGCTCATTGACTTCAGTCCTGAAGCAGTCTTGTTTATTTTTGCCGCTATCTCTTTCTGTTGCCGTTCGGAAAGAGGAGCCGCATTGACAGCCACGAGACATATCGTCGTTGTCAGTAATATCATTATTAATCTTTTCATTTCTTGTTCAATATTTTAGGGGATAGAGTTATGCCGGGTTGTCAGCCGGCTGCAAAAAAACATCCTGTCATTATCAGAGCTACACCGAGCCATCGGTTCCAGGCTACTGTTTCATGAAGGAAAACCGCGGCAAAAACCAGAGCTATCACATAGCTGATGCTTGCCAGAGGGTAAGCCATGCTCAACGGATAATGTTTCAGTATATACATCCATAGCAGCGAAGCTCCGCCGAAAAGAATGCCGCTTGCAAGAAACCACCAGTTTGTAAGCAGTTCTCCCCAGAACGACGTTGTCCAGGCGAATGCCGGCATTCTTGCCAGAGCAAGTTTGAGTGTCAGCTGCCCCAGCGACAGCATTGCACTTTGAATGACTGATAATCCGATGAGTTGCCACATGACAGTTGATTCTATTTCTTTACAATTTCTCCCGGTAGCCGCTGAAGCCGGATGATAGACCAGTCCGAGCCTTCGGAATGGTTAATGAGAGTTATCCGTCCTGTTTTGTCATCACCACAGCTCTCAAGTATTCTCACACCTTTGTAGAATGCCATTGCCGATGACGAAAAGTTGTCTCCGAAAGTTTTTTTATATTGCTCCGTAGAAGGGGAGTAGTCAAGATTTTCAAGAAGCTCCAGATAAGGAGCATCGTTAAGAGGATTGCCGTTTATGCCGAGCATTAGCATCGGATCTGTATCTTCATTGAGCAGAGCCGCAAGTTTCTCCATATCGGGCTTGTGGAAGAGTTTTATATCTTTTATCTCGCAAGCGGAGGTAGAATCGCTTCCTGATGACAGCATGGCGGACATGGAAGTTTCTGAAATGAATGCAAATTCCGGATGAGTCCGCTCCATTACAAGTGCCATGAACGGTGTGACTTCATCGTGTGCACCAATCAGAGCGTTGCGTATCATGCCGCTCTTTATCTGTAGCCATGCGTCAAGCAACGCGCTTTCAAACGAAATCCCCATGTGGGAGTAGGTGTTGTTGTAGCCATGACATTTCAGAATTATTGCTATAAGAGAGCTTATAGTGTTGTGGGTTGACTGCATGAACAAGGTCGGTTTCAGGCAATTCTCTCCATACCGGCACAAATCAATAAGAAACTTCTCGGAATTTTCCATACACCCGGTCCCTGTACCCGTTATAATCGCTTCCGGGTGAGAAATGCCGGACTCGTTCAGTGCTGTAATGGATGTCACTAATGCGCGTTTGAGAATCCTGCTCATTCGTCTTGCCTCCGATGGCGGGATCAGATTCCTGGTATCAGGCTCTTGGGCGCGGACAAAATAATCCGTATATCGACACGGATTATCAATCCACTCGTCGCAAAGCGGTTTCTGACATGACACTTGTGTCATGGACAATACAAAACAGCGCGTCTCTTTATTCATGTTACTGTAATTGACACTTTGAGAAGATCAGAGAAGAATCGTTTCCTCCGAATCCGAATGAGTTGTTTATGATGTTTTTTATGTCCCTTTGGTTATCAGTGCCTGTAATGGGAATGCCCCCTTCGTTTATGGGAGTCCTCCATCCGAGGTTGGGCGGCAAGAAGCCGTGTTGCAAGGCGAGCAGGCATATTACTGTCTCTATTGATCCGGATGCGCTGGTGGTATGCCCTGTGAACGCCTTTGTCGAAGAGAAGGCGGGTATCTGTGTGCCCCATATTCTCTCCATTGCCGCCAGTTCTGACGCATCGTTATTGGGCGTCCCGGTGCCGTGTGCGTTTACATAGTCGATGTCGCAGGGACTTAGTCTTGCCATATCCATCGCCTTCCGCATGGCGAGATATGCGCCTTCTCCGTTTTCCGATGTCGCTGTCTGGTGAAAGGCATCGCATGTATTGGCATAGCCGCTCAGTTCCGCGACAGGGCGCACGTTTCTCCTTTTTACGGATTCCTCGCTTTCAAGCACAATGTATGCGGCTCCTTCTCCAAGATTTATTCCGGCACGGTTGCGGTCGAACGGACGGCACGTATCCTTGTCGAGAATCATCAGTGTGTTGAAACCGTTAAGGTGGAATTTTGTAAGAGCTTCAGCCCCTCCTGCCACAACAATATCCGTCACCCCCGATTTTATCAGGTTCGCACCGAAAATGATCGCGTTTGCCGCAGACGAGCACGCCGTGGAAGTGGTTGTCACCATGCCGAAGGGTCCGGTATTGTCTGCAATCATCCCTGAGGAATATCCGCAGTCGTTGTATTTCAGTTCCAGACTGTCTTCGGTCTTGGATTCGGCATCGAACGCGGATTTGAAATATTTCTCGGTCTTGTCCATGCCTCCGACTGTTGTGCCGCTGACAAATGCCGCGTCGGCAAGGTCGGTGTCTGCAAGTGATGCCGAAGATACAGCCTCCCTTGCGGCGGTTATTCCCAGCAATACCGTGCGCAGACCGTTTTCCGGATATCCGACACCCAGCATTCGGGCAATATCTTCATTCGGCAAAGCCACTTCTCCAGCAGGGAACTCCTTGTGTCCGGTGGAAAGGTGGCGTATGACATCTATGCCGCTTTCTCCAGACAGTAGGGATTGCAGTGTAGCTCCGGTGCCTGTGCCCAATGCCGATATGATACCTGTGCCGGTGACGAATATCTTCATTTCGTGCGGTTTTTGCTGACGTAATCGGCTATTGTAGCCACAGACCTGAAGATTTCTTTACCTTCGGCGGGATTGGTCAGTTTTATGCCGTATTCCCGTTCGAGAAGAACAATCAGCTCGAGTGCGTCTATTGAGTCCAGACCGAGACCGGAGCCGAAAAGGGGTGCCTCCGTATCAATATCACTGATGGTCATGTCTTCGAGGTTGAGTGCCTCGATGATCTGTGTCTTCAATTTATCTATAAGTTCGTTCATAATATTGTTATATGTCTGTTTTTTCTGTGTTATCGTATCTTGGTTTTGTTGTCTGTCACCAGTTTCATGTCGGCGAGATAATCAGTCTCGTCATTATAGTCGACCCATCCGGTGAGAAGAAGAGAGGGCGATGATGTGATGAAAACTGAAGCGGCTATATCTTCGATTAGTGCTGCGTCATATTCATCGAGAATGTAAAACGAGGATTCCCCGTATATCTTGTTACGTATCGCTATCTCACCCGTGACAATGTTCGCCAGTGTGTATACGAACAGCGCGGGACTGGGGAAATAGTTGTCATCAGAGACAGTCTTCTGGTAGTTTCTGTCGGTAATGAGAGAGCCGTTGCGGTTGAAAAGCGCTATTGCGGCGTTTTCCCTTATCGGCGCAGGAATGTTTTTAAGAAGGAGTTCCGCTGCCATGAAGCCTAATCTGCACAGAGAGTCCATCTTGAAGAATTTAGGATAGTCTCCGGCAAATTCACGGTATAATTCGGTTATCGAACCGGTGAAGATGCATTTGCCGTCAAGAATCGTTTCCTCCCGGGTTATTCTTACTTGAGAAACGGTATTCATGCCTCACCCCCTTTCCTGAATGTCGCGCATGGCGGGACATTACGTCTCCTGTAAGCTATTCCAGCATTGGAACCTCCGAAGCCAGACAGTATTTTTATGAAAGTGTTCCTGTACGTTTCTCTTGTCGCGGAGGATGCGGATATGCCGTAAGTTGTTCCTTTTGTGCCATATCCCTTAGTGGCGGGTATGACACCTGTCTCAACGGCTTTCATAGAAAGTATGGTCTCGATTATTCCTGCCGCACCCAACGTATGCCCGAAGTATCCTTTGAATCCGTTTGCCGGCAAGTCTTCGAGTCCGGAACGATGAAGCGCTATTGATTCCATCTCATCGTTATATGGCGTGGCTGTGCCGTGAAGATTGACAAAAGCGATGTCGTCACGGTCTATCTTTTCCAGAATGTCCTTAAGTACGCGGAATGCTCCTTCGCCGGTGCGGGAGGGTCCGGATATGTGGTTTGCGTCGTTATGATTGGAACAGGCGGCAAATTCCCACAAACTTCCATTGCCATAAACATTTGTTCCCCCGATATTTTCCAGAATCATTGTTCCTGCAGCCTCGCCAAGATTCAGACCTTTGCGCTCTTTGTCAAACGGTCTGCAAGGCTCGGGACTGAGTGCCTTGAAAGACTGGAATCCTGAAATTATGAATCTTGAGAGCACATCGCAGCCTATAACTACGGCATAACGGTATTTCTCGCCAAGAAGCAGGCGTATCGCGGCAATCTGCGCGCAGACTCCCGAGACGCATGCATTGGATGTAACGACAGGGGTGTTGGAGTTGCCGAAATATCGGGCTATCTTTTCCGCTGAAAACGCGAGACGGCAACCGGGACAGTCGGGTTCTGTCTCAAGCATGTCAACGTTTCCCTTTGTTGTCGAGATAACGAATATGACATCTTCGCATTCCGCCTGGAGCGCACATGACGATATGGCGTCTGTGGCGGAAAGGATGCACAGTTTCTCAAAAAAAGTATACTCATTGTCTGATAGCGCATGGTCGGCGAACAAACCGGAAATAAGCTCCCGGTCAAGCATAGAGGCGCAGAATGCTTCCGGAAGACCGAATGTGTCTTCATGATTCCGGAGCATATTCATACCTTTTGATACTGACGAAAAATTTTCTTCCGTTGTCAGTCCCATCGGAGAGATTATGTTATCGGCGATGCATGCAATCATAGAACCTCCCATTTCTCTTTCCATTCGCGGTAGAATTCGGGATTCTCCCACACGAGTTGATAATCCTTGTCCATAAACACCTGCACTGAATGCCCGGTGGCAATGACTGAACTGTCGTTGTCATCTATAATCTGGTAGTCGAAAACAATCTTTGCGGCTTCCGTCGGCACATATGTTATGACAACAGAAGGTTTCATGCCATACGCAAGAGGTTTCTTATATTTGAAGGAAAGCTCTACAAGTGGGGCAAAATACCCGTTGGAAAATATTGTCATATATCCAAGTCCGTATTTTTTGCCGAACGCTTCTCTGGCATCCTCGAAATAGAGGGTGTATGATCCGTGCCATACGATGTTCATAGAATCAACCTCGCTGAATCTGATGTCGAATTTATGTGACTCGGTAAGTCTGTTCATGACGTCATAATGTTTTGTCGGCTATGGTGTCGCTAAGTGCGATTTTCATCTCGGCTGTCGCGACAGTCTCGTCTCCGGTTTTTACTTCCGCACTTATCAGAGTCATGCCGAATATCTCTTCAAGCACGCATATGGAAGTGTGTATTTCTTCACCCGTTACGGGAAGACGGGTTATTGACAGGTTTCTTACAGCACCTATAAAACCGAGCTGAATGCCTTGCTTAAGAATGTATTTGTTGATGTAGCCTATACGCGCGGCGCACGTCTGTGCAATGTTCTCTATTACACCGGATTCAGTAAATACTCCATTATCTACGAATATGTTTTCCTCTGTGACCGTGGTTGCCGTGACCGTCTCTTTGTCATCGAATCCGATGAGTCTGCCAACCATTACAAATGGTTCTTGCTGGGGAAGCAGTTCGTGTATGTCGATCTCTTCAATTTGCATCAGTCTCTCCAGAAATCAAAATAGTTATACCATTGCGCGGGGTGTTCGTTGACACTCTCTTCAAGCATCGCCACATATTCCCGGGCTAACTCTTCCGCACGTTGCTTGCCGGATTTATCAGCATTTTTACCTATCCTTTTCACTTTCGCCGTGTACTCTTTTGCACCGGTTTTCATTACTGAAACGAAGAGCATCGGAACATCTCTGACGGCTGCCAGAAGAAACGGTCCCTGAGGGAAATTCGCGTCTGAGCCCAAAAACGGTATGCGGAAATTCTTTTGTGAGCCGAAAATCCTGTCTGCAGGCATGCTGAGTATCTCACCGTCAGCCAAAACCTTGTTGATTTCAAAGAGATGTGACATGTCCGGCTGCATGGATATCATGCGGATGTTGTTTCCCTTGAAAAGCCTGTTGCGGTTGGTCATCACGCTTTCCTTCTCTCCTCCGAACACCAGTGCATTGAAGCGTTTCTCCTCGGTAGGCAGAGAATATCCGGCTATCTCATAGTTTCCTATGTGCGAGCTGAGCTGGATAAAACCTTCAGGATCTTCGCATAGCCCTTTGAAAAGATCATACCCTTCCACTTTGATGCGGAATTTTTTTCCGGCATACATGGCAAACCTGTCGATTACGACCTGTGAGAACGCGCAGTGGTTTTTATATGTCATCCATACTGCTCTCGCTTTGCCGAAATTCATCCCCTTGCGGTAGAAACCATATATGGCGTTGCGTGCCTTGGAGTTGACAATCATAGTAGGCGGGATTACGAACATGAATACAAAAGCATAGAGCAGACGCACATCTGCAGCTTTCAGGAATCTGATAAGCCAGCGGTGCATCCACCCGTTGCCGTAGGTAGTCCCGGCCCATTTGTCATGTCTCAGTTCAGCCAACTTTGCTTTCTATATAGCTGTAGAAATCATTGAGAGTAGCAACTCCTGCCATCTCTTCAGGTTTGATCTTGAAACCGAAATTCTTTTCTACGATCACCACAATGTCTACGAAGTCGAGACTGTCAATGCCCACGTCTTCTTTAAGGCGGGCATCGGGATAGATTTTTTCCTCATCCACCTCCAGATCTTCTATCAGAAAGTCGCGTACTTTATTTTCAATTTCCGTGCGATTCATTTTATTGTATTATGTGTTTATACTTAAAGTGTGTTTATACTTAACGCAGATTTTATCATCTTGTTTTACATATTAGAATGCTGTGCCCTTGTCCGAGTCCGTCGTGTATGGATTCTATTTCCATATCCGCCTCATTGACAAGGCGTATCAGATCTTCCGAATGATACATCTTGCTGTTGCCGTTTGCTATCGCCGTGAAATATAGACTTGTCAGTGTGAGACAAAGTGCGGCAGGCTCGAATCTCTGGCGATTCCAAAGGGTCTCCATTATGTAGAGCCGTGAGCCGGAATCCATCACTTTGGCTGCACGCCTCAGAATGCTGACAATCTGCTCTTCGCTGAAACAGTCGAGAAACTGGCTCATCCATACGGCGTCAAACTTTCTGTCGGCAGGCATCTCCGCTGATTCATCAAGGAGATCGGCACCAAGACCGTCGATGCGTTCCGCCCCCGTCTTTCCGGCTATGTTTTCTTTCATAAGACCTATCTGTTGGGGTAGATCGAGTATTGTGACTCTTACCTCAGGATCATGTGCTACGCAACGCAGTGCCCATCTGCCGGTATTGCCTCCGACATCAAGAAGCGTGCGCGGTTTGTCTGAAAACACGATTTCAAGAGCCTGATCGAAAGAATTGTCGGAGTAGAAATGGTCAAAATCGAACCAGCTTTTTCTGATGTGCGGAGGAAGCGAGGACAAACCTTCGTATACTGTGGACCAGTCTCCGAGAGTTTTGAGCCCAGCGGGTTTCCCTTCCTTAAGAGCTTCCTCAAGACTGAACCATCCGAGATAATTCACATCATGGTTGAAATTGATATTTACTCTTGTTGCCGGATCATTGAGCAGAAACCAGCCCGTTTTCGAAATGCGGAATCTGTCGGTCTGGTCATCAACCAGAACAAGTCCGATACACAGGGATGCTTCCAGAAGACATTTTGCGGCATATACGGAAAGTTCAGCCTTTTCAGCTATTTCCTCGATTGTCATGCCATTGTCGCTGTCGCGCAGCATATCCATAATGCCATTAGACAGCATTATTCTTGCCGTCTGGAAAATGACAGGACCGAAAGCGATAAATTCGGCGAGGCGCTGCGCCTCGCGGGCGTTCATCGTTTCCTTGGTGTATTTTTTCTTTAATTCCGGGAATAAATTCATCGCCTTATGATAACCATTGTAATTGTTTAAACACTGAACTCGTCTTGACTTCAACAATATCATTATTTTAACTTTCGTAAATAAGTCAAGACGAGTTCACTCTCTCAAAGAAGAATAATTTTAGAAACCGAGCGAGACACTGAAGACAATGCCGTGGGCATTCCAATATATCTCCACGAATAACACCTCCGTTTTTGAGATATACCACTCCCTGAAGATTCTCGGCGTTGGCACACTGTATGCCGGCAAGCGTCATACGTGCCATCATCAATATTTTTCGGAATGGCAGTCTCATAACGGTCAGTTTTAATGGGTTTGCGTCTATTGTTCTGATACGGTTTACCGGTCATGTTGCCTTGCGTATTACAAGCGCGCTGTTTGTGCCTCCGAATCCGAAAGAATTGGAAAGGACAAGATTGACGGGAGTCACTATGGTCTCACGGGCAATATTCAGATTTTTCGCGGCTTCGCAGGGTTGTTCCAGATTGATGTTGGGTGCTATGAATCCGTCTCTCATCATGATGACGCTATACACGATCTCGCTTGCCCCCGCCATCCAGCATTCATGTCCGGTCATGGACTTTGTGGAACTGATCCATGCCTTTTTCCCATTGAAAAGACGGTCAAGCGCAATAGCCTCGAACTCATCGCCCTGCGGCGTGGATGTTGCGTGCGCGTTGACATAGTCTATTTCTTCGGGCGTTACTCCTGCCTGCCGCAGTGCGCGAGTCATCGCCTTTAGAGAACCGTCATCGCTTGGCTGGGATATTCCGCCTCCGTTCGAAGAGAATCCATAGCCGGAGATCTCCGCAAGGATATTTGCGCCTCTTGCCACGGCATGGTCGTAATCTTCAAGTATCAAGGCGGCTGCTCCGCCGCTTGGTATCAGTCCGTCGCGCGATACATCAAAAGGTCGAGAGGCTTTTGCCGGTTCGTCCATACGCACCGAAAAAGCTCCAAGGGCATCGAATGTTGCCATGGAGTAGAAGTTTGTTTCCTGTGCACCCCCTGCAAGAATCATGTCCTGCAATCCTTGTTTTATCATCATGAATGCAAGGCCGATGGAGTGCGAACCGCTTGCGCATGCGGCACTTACAGTGAAGTTGATGCCTTTGAGGCTGAAGATCGTGCTCAGATTCATGTTGACCGTAGAGTTCATCGACTGGAATATATATCCCGAACCTATAAGTGCCGAATCATGTTTCTCTCTCATTATTTCGGCAGCCTCGATCACCGGTTTAGCCGATGAGTCGTTGCCGAATATGATTCCTACCTCGTGTTCACGTAGATAGTCTCTGTCGACTCCGGCTTCTTCGAAAGCCTCTTTGGCTGCCATATATGCATATTCCGCTTCTTCGGAGAGCCCGACGCGCGTGCGTCTGTCGAGAACACCCTTAAGCACCGGATGCTCCAAGATTCCGGTGAGTCCCGAACGATAGCCGTATTGCAGGCGTTCCGGCTCAATGCCTATTCCGGATCTGCCGTTATACAATGAATCACGTACTTCTTCTTTATTTTTGCCGATACAGGACCATATTCCCATACCTGTTATCACAACTCTTCTGCTCATTGTTTTTTCTGAATCTATTCGGGGAATCAGTATAATCCTCCGTTGACAGATATTGTCTCGCCAGTGATGTATGCCGCACTGTCAGAAGCAAGAAACGCCACGAGTGCCGCCACTTCGTCAGCCTCTCCGAATCTTCCGAGAGGTACTGTCTTTTTTAATGACTCCTCATCGAGATCTTTCGTCATGTCAGACCTGATGAAGCCGGGAGCCACCGCGTTTACCGTGACTTTGCGGGGGGCGACTTCCTGGGCAAGAGCTTTTGTGGCACCGATAAGTGCCGCCTTTGCCGCCGAATAGTTCGCCTGTCCCGGCAATCCTTTCAGACCGGAAAGAGACGCGATGTTAATGATTCTGCCTGACCTTTTGGTGAGCATCCCCTTGAGGATGCGTCTGCTTACGAAAAAGAAGCCGTCGAGGGTGGTGTCAATCACCTTGCGCCATTGGTCTGTCTGCATGAATATGAGCAGACTGTCTTCGCGGATGCCTGCGTTGTTGACAAGCACGGTTATGCGGTCGGAGGGGTGTGTCTCTTCCCATTTTTCCAATGCTGAGTCTACGGCTTGCTCGTTGCTGACATCGAAGGGGAGAAGGTCGGCGACGCCGCCGATCTTGCGTATCGTCTCTGCAACTTCCTGAGCCGCAGTTTCGTTGGAATGATAATTTATGATTATTCCAAGTCCTTGCGCTGCGAGATGCCTGCATATCGCAGCGCCAAGTCCGCGTGAACCACCTGTAACCAGTGCAAAATTCATGATTTCAAGTATTGGATGATATTCGTTCTTAAATAATTCTCAGTTTCCGCCACTTCTTCATAGAACGGAGTGTCTTCAATGAATTTGGGGCAGATTTTGCGTATCGCATCATATTGCCTGCGGGTCTTTGGCGATAGTTTGTCGGCTATCTGCAGACAATCCGTAGCCTGAGCGAGAGCGATATATAGGATGGACATGACCTGATAGGCGTTGTCGATAACTTTCCGGCACAGGAGTGCCGAATTTGTGCCCATGCTCACGATGTCCTGGTTGTCGTTGTTGTTGGGTATGCTGTGAACATAGTTCGGCATGGCGAGCGTCTGGCACTCCGCAGTGGTGGATGTCGCCGTGAACTGGCACGCCTGCATTCCATAGTTAAGTCCGAGCACTCCAAGATTAAGGAACGGTGGCAGAATGCCGTTGATGCGGTCGTGGAAGAGATAGTTCAGCTGACGCTCGGCAGTCATGGCGACACGCACCATAGCGATTTTCACCTTGTCTTCCTCCAGGGAAATATAATCACCGTGAAAATTCCCGCCATGAAAAATGTTTCCGGCGGTATGGTCCACAATCGGGTTGTCGCACGCTGAGTTTATTTCATTCTCCAGAACCTCTGCGGCATTTGCGAGCGTGTCGAGAACGGGTCCGTATATCTGGGGAATACAACGCAATGAGTAATATGCCTGAACTTTATGTTCAAAATAAGAATCCTTGTTTTTTGCGGGGTCATAAAGTTCATGCTCGCGTTTTTTGAGAAGTCCGCTGCTATCGCTTGTCTCCCGGAGCCAGCGGGCAATTGTCTGTTGCCCCGGCTGGCGGCGGCAGATGTTTTCTTCCACCGACATAAAGTCATCGTAAGAAGAGGCAATCTCGTTTATCCAGGCTCCAGCCACGACAGCATATTTCAGGAGATTTTCCGCGTAATACTGGTTTACGATGGAAATCCCGGTCATGACGGAAGTGCCGTTTGTCACCGACAGCCCTTCACGGATGCATATATCCATGGGTCTGAGACCTTCCTCATTCAGGACTTCCGCCGTTTGTCTCCATTCCCCCTTGAAGCGTACCTTCCCTTCACCGATGAGGCATAAGGCGATATGCGCGAGCTGCACAAGGTCTCCGCTTGCGCCGACACTCCCGTGTTCAGGAACGAAAGGGTATATGCCGCGGTTGACGAATTCCTGCAGCAACAGTATTACAGACGGGTTGATTCCCGAACGAGCCTGAAGGAATGTGCCGATGCGTGCAATCATTGCCGCCTTGACCTCTGTCTCGGTCAAGGGATTACCGGTGCCTGTGGCATGGCTGCGGATGATATTGTATTGCAAGTCAAGGAGGTGCTTGTCATCCACACGCCACTGTGCCATTGGTCCGAATCCGGTGTTTATTCCGTAAATAACCTTGTCTGCGACAAAGCCCTTTAGAAATTCGTAGGAGTCGCGTACCTCGTCCATTTCCCGGTCCGGGATTGACATGGGTGTGCCCGAGAATAAGTTATCGTATACAGATGACAGTTTCATAATGTTGTCATTTTTAAACAGCATTCTTAAATGCTCAAAATTCAAACAGATAGCTGCAGCTATGCAAAGTTAGCAAAATTTTTCCAAAACGGGATATTGTTGGTCATGTTTTTACCGCCATTCCTGCCGGAAGTGTGCGTATTTTTGCGTATTGGCGGTGATTTGGCAAATATAATGGATGATTTTGAAAAAGAATTGTTAAATTTGCAAGTTGCAAGTTAATCCTTTAAGAGATGGTATATAAATATGATTGCTTAGTGATAGGCTCAGGCATTGCCGGAATGAGTTTCGCACTCAAGGCTGCCAAAGCGGGAGCAAAGGTGGGAATGATCTGCAAGACAACCACCGATGAGGCTAATACGTTCTTTGCACAAGGAGGTGTGGCTTCAGTGACAAATCTCGAAAAAGACAATTTCGAGAAACATATCCACGACACAATGGTTGCTGGAGACTGGCTCAGCGATCCCGCGGCTGTGGAGAAAGTGGTCCGGAACGCCCCCTCCCAGATCAGGGAGCTTATAGGCTGGGGTGTGGATTTCGATAAGAATGACAACGGAGATTTCGATCTTCACAGGGAGGGTGGACATTCGGAGTTCCGGATTCTTCATCATGCCGACAATACGGGTGCGGAAATCCAGACGAGTCTTGTGGAAACAGTGAAAAATAATCCGGATATAGATGTGTTTACCGGTCGGTTTGCCGTGGAGATCATCACCCAGCATCATTTGGGCAAGATAGTGTCGCGCCGCACCCCGGACATAACATGTTACGGAGCTTACGTTCTTAATGAGCAAACTGGTGAAGTCGATACATTTCTGGCGAAAGTCACCGTGATGGCTACAGGAGGTGTCGGTTCCGTATACACCACCACAACAAATCCATTGATAGCCACAGGAGATGGAATCGCTATGGTATATAGAGCCAAGGGCACAGTCAGCGACATGGAGTTCATACAGTTTCATCCCACGGCTCTCTATCATCCCGGTGACCGTCCGAGTTTCCTGATTACGGAGGCTATGAGAGGATACGGCGCGGTGCTCCGCAATCTTGATGGCGAGGAATTCATGCAGAAGTATGACCCGAGGCTTTCATTGGCTCCGAGGGATATCGTGGCACGTGCCATAGACTCTGAAATGAAACTGCATGGCACTGATCATGTGTTTCTTGATGTGACACACAAGGATCCTGAAGAGACTAAACGCCATTTTCCGAATATCTACGAAAAATGTCTTTCTCTCGGCATCGACATAACCAAGGACATGATTCCGGTAGCGCCTGCGGCTCATTATCTTTGCGGTGGCATCAAGGTGAATCTCAACGGAGAGAGTTCCATTGCCCGTCTTTATGCCGTAGGTGAATGTTCCTGCACGGGGCTTCACGGAGGAAACCGACTGGCTTCCAATTCTCTGATAGAAGCGGTTGTTTACGCGGATGCCGCTGCTCGCCATGCGCTTGAACACCTCGGTGAATATGACTGGCGTGAAGATGTGCCGGAATGGAATGATGAAGGCACCGCTCACCCGGAAGAGATGGTGCTGATAACCCAATCGGAAAAAGAGGTGAACCAGATTATGGGTTATTACGTTGGGATTGTGAGGAGTGACCTCCGGCTCAAGCGAGCATGGAACCGGCTTGATATCCTTTATCAGGAGACCGAAGCCCTTTTCAAATGCAGCAAGCCGTCGCGGCAACTGTGCGAGTTGCGGAATATCATCAACGTTGCCTATCTGATTATGCGTCAGGCGATGGAGCGAAAAGAGAGCAGAGGGTTGCATTTCACCGTAGACTATCCCCATCCCGATATCCCCAAAGAATAATGATGAAAAAAACAAGACTTCTCCGAATATTGCCCGCCGCAGTGGCGGTGGCTGCTCTTGGTCTGACATTGTCGGCACAGAAAAGTCATGATGCGTCTCTGGCACGCAATCTGAATAATTTCAACTCCATCGTCAAGCAGGTCGAGTTGCATTATGTCGACACAATCAACACCGATCAGAGCTTCAAGGCGGCGATAGAAGCATTTCTCGCGTCAACAGACCCTTATACAGAATACTATAGCGCGGACGATCAGGAGAAATTGCAGAAAATGACGACCGGTGAATATGGAGGCATAGGCAGTTATATAATGCAACGTAACGGTAGCTCTTTCATATCGCAGCCGATGGAAGGGAGTCCTGCCGCCAAAGGAGGACTGCGTCCGGGCGACCATATCATCCGTGTAGACACAACGGATGTGGAAAAGAAAGAGAGCGATTTTGTAACCAGACTGCTGAAAGGGGTTCCGGGAACCAAGGTTCGTGTCACAGTGAAACGCCCTTATGTCGCTGATTCGATTCAGACATTCGAGATAATGAGGGCAAAAGTGCAGGAACCGAGCATGGGATATGACACCATAATAAACGGCATCGGCTATCTCCGTCTTACAAGCTTTATCGATAAGACACCGGCTGAGGTTCGCCGTGTCCTTGAAAAATTCAAGGAAGACAATGGGCTGAAAGGAATAGTCATCGACCTTCGCGGCAACGGGGGAGGATTGGTGGAAAGCGCGGTGGATCTTGTGGGATGCTTTGTTCCTAAGGGCACCGAGGTTGTCCATACCATAGGCAGAGACCCTCTTCAGGAGAAAATTTACAAGACAACGCGCAAACCTGTATTTCCCGAGATTCCGCTTGCAGTGCTTATAGACGGCGGCAGCGCCTCGGCATCCGAGATTGTCGCAGGCTCGCTTCAGGATCTTGACCGCGCTGTCCTGATTGGTTCCCGAAGTTTCGGCAAGGGATTGGTGCAGACACCTGTGCAGCTTCCTTACGGTGGACTGCTTAAGGTGACTGTGGCAAAATATTATCTGCCGTCGGGAAGGTTGATTCAGGCTGTGGATTACTCTCACCGCAACGCTGACGGAACTGTGGCACGTGTGCCCGACAGTCTTACTAATGTCTATCGCACCGCCAACGGTCGCGAAGTGCGCGACGGAGGCGGACTGCGTCCGGACACGACTGTAGACTGGGGAAAGATCAACCGTCTTGTTTATAATATAGTCGCCGACAACTGGGCGTTTGATTTTGCCACAAAGTTCACTGCTGCAAATCCAACGATTTGTCAGCCGAAAGATTTCGAGATAACGGATGAAATCTATGGAGATTTCAAGAAATTCATTGATCCCGAAAAATTCAAATATGACAAGGTGTGTGAAGAACTGGTGAAACAGTTGCGAACAGCGGCAGAGACCGAGGGATATATGAACGACGAGACCAAGGCTCAACTCGACAGGATTACTGAATTGCTCACTCATAATCTTGACCATGACCTTGATACCCATCGTGATGAGATTGCCGAATATCTCGGCTCGGAGATTGTCGGCAGGTATTATTACGACAAGGGGAAAATGGCGTTTGAGCTTAAAAATGATAAAGCACTGAAACTTGCAGAAGAAATCCTTAAAGATTCGAATCTATATAACAAGGAATTGGGAATAAAACGGAAATAAGACGTTTTGTCTGGAAACTTCTATATCCATGAGCACAACTTCAATATCCGATGGAATTAAAGGAAGCTGATAAACTTTTTGCCACAGCGACGCGTATATCCGCGCTGGAAAAGGTCTTGTATGACAAAAAAACAAGAAGATTGCTCCTCTCCGGTCTGGAGGGGAGTTCTTCCGCCATGCTGTTTGCCGGAATCAGACCGACCGCGCATCCTCACATCATAATTGCCGATGACCTGGATTCAGCAGGCTACATTTACAACGATTTGTGTCAGATTGCAGGACCGGATGCCGTGGGAATATTTCCGAGCGGATANAAACGTGATATAAAATACGGTCAGTCGGATGCTCCGTCACAGATTCTCCGCACTGAAGTGCTCGATGCATTGGGAGATAAAAAGGGAGAGATGCGTTTCGTTATAACATATCCCGAAGCTTTAGCGGAGAAAGTGGCGGATGCCGCGACAATAGCCGATAACAGCATATCGCTGAAAATCGGTTCGCACACGATTCTATCCGATCTTACAGGAAGATTGCGTGAACTGGGGTTCAGAGAGACCGAGTATGTCTATGAACCTGGTCAGTTTGCCCGTCGTGGCTCGATAGTCGATGTTTATTCATATTCCTGCGAACTTCCATACAGGATAGACTTTTTCGATGACGAAGTGGATTCGATACGCTCCTTCAATGTGGAGACGCAGCTGAGTGAGGAGAAGCTGGAGAAAATCAATATACTTCCGCAGTTCTCGGCACAGACCGGAAACAAAGGTATCAGCCTTCTTGAGTTTGTTGACGATTCGACATTGCTGTTTTGTCAGAGTCCGGGGTATATACTCGACAGAGTCAAGGCTNTATCTGAAGAGACGTTTTCAACAGCCGCTCTTATCGCCGATGAAGGCGATGACAAGGCTATGGAAAAAGTGGTCGATTCCGAAGCTTTCATCCGGCGTTTCGCAGAGATGAAAGTGGTGAAGTTCGGGGTGGGTACAACCGATAGCGGATTTGTTCCAGACGCATCGGTATCGTTCAATTGCGGTCCGCAGGCTCTTTATCATAAGAATTTCGAGCTGATTTCAGAGAGTTTCCGTAATTTTATCAGTAACGGTTATCGTATCTTTATACTGTCTGATTCGCCGTATCAGGCGGAACGGCTGAAAAATATATTTGAAGACAGAGGGGATGAGATACCTTTTACGGCAGTTGACCGCACTGTTCATGAGGGATTTGTGGATCATGACGGCAAGAACTGCTTTTTTACCGACCATCAGATATTCGACCGTTTCCACAAATATAACCTCAAGAGCGACCGCGCCCGANGCGGCAAACTCGCTCTTTCACTTCGGGAACTCAACCAGATAGAAATAGGCGACTACATAGTGCACATTGACCATGGAATCGGTAAATTTGCGGGTCTTGTGCGAACTGATGTCAACGGAAGCCCGCAGGAGATGATAAAGCTGACATATCAGAACGATGACATAATCCTTGTCAGTATCCATGCTCTTCATAAACTGTCAAAATACCGTGGTAAAGAGGGAGTCGCGCCTAAAATCAACAAACTCGGTTCGGGAGCATGGAACAAGCTCAAAGAACGCACAAAAACCAAGGTCAAGGATATTGCGCGTGATCTGATAAAACTCTATGCCGCACGCAGGGAGGAGAAAGGTCATGCATTTGCTCCGGACTCTTATATGCAGCATGAGCTTGAGGCAAGCTTCATATATGAGGACACTCCAGATCAGCTCAAGGCGACTCAGGCTGTAAAAGCAGACATGGAATCGGCAAAACCGATGGACAGACTGATATGCGGAGATGTCGGTTTCGGAAAGACGGAAATAGCTGTCCGCGCCGCCTTCAAAGCAGCAGCCGACGGGAAGCAGACAGCTGTGCTTGTGCCGACCACGGTACTTGCCATGCAGCATTACCACACTTTCGCAAATCGTCTTAAAGATCTGCCTGTAAGGGTGGATTTTATATCCCGGGCACGCAAAGCCAAAGAGGTGAAACAGATTCTTGCGGATCTCGCAGAAGGTAAGATCGACATATTGATAGGCACTCATAAGATTATCGGCAAAGGAGTGGCATTCAAAGATCTCGGATTGCTGATAATTGATGAAGAGCAGAAATTCGGTGTTGCAGTCAAAGAGAAACTCAAACAACTTAAGGTCAATGTAGACACCCTGACCATGAGCGCCACTCCAATTCCCCGTACACTGCAGTTCTCACTCATGGGAGCTCGCGACCTCAGCTCGCTCAACACACCTCCGGCAAACCGTCAGCCCGTTGTCACCAACGTAAGCAGCTTCGACGACGAGGTGATAAAGGAAGCTGTTGAATTCGAATTGAGCCGTAACGGACAGGTGTTTTTCATATCCAACAGGATTGAGAACCTCGCGCAGATAGAGAACGCGCTCCGGCGGCTTATCCCACGTGTCAGAATAGTCACCGCGCATGGGCAGATGCCACCGGAGAGGGTAGAGCAGGCTATCATAGATTTTGCCAATCAGGATTATGATGTTTTGCTATCCACGACGATAGTGGAAAACGGCATCGATATGCCCAATGTCAATACTATCATAGTCAACAATGCCCATAATTTCGGACTCAGCGAGCTACATCAGCTTCGCGGACGTGTAGGACGCAGCTCACGGAAGGCTTTCTGCTATCTACTTGTGCCGCCGGGAATGCCGCTGACTCCTGTGGCACGCCGTAGGCTTCAGGCAATCGAAAGTTTCAGTGATCTTGGTTCCGGCATACATATCGCCATGCAGGATCTTGATATCCGTGGCGCCGGCAACCTGCTTGGGGCAGAGCAGAGCGGATTTATCGCCGATCTCGGTTATGAGGCATATCAGAAAATACTCAAAGAATCTGTTATCGAATTGAAAACGGAGGAATTTGCCGACACTTTCACTGA